>JAUIJR010000402.1 GCA_030431075.1 Polyangia bacterium
GGGCTTATGGGGAGGCTACGCCCTCGCCGTGTTCTTGCACGGGGCCTACGACTGGGCCTTGATGCTCATGCCCAAGGTCTCGGACCTGGCCGCGGCCTTCTTGGCCATCATCCCGGTGATGATCATCGTCGGCGGCTTTTTGATCTTGCGCCGCTGGGCGCGACAGGCCCTTCATGCCGACGACCACGCCGAAGCCTGGGCGGCCTTCTTGGCCGGCAAGGGGTGAGCGCGCCGACTCAGCCCGGGACTTCGCAAGCCTGCAGCACGACCGACCAGCTCGCGGCGCAATCGGTGTTGGCGGGGTCGTCGAGCAGCGCGGGCCAGTCCTCGCAGGGGAGCGAGCCCGTGCACTGCTGGTAGGCGGGGGCCGCCGCGCGACAAGCATCCGGCGCGTCGAAGAGCCCATAGCAGTAGTCGGCGCAGGCCTGGTCGTCGGCGTAGGCCTGCATGTAGGTCTCCGGGGCGCAGGTCTCAAAGCGAACACAGCCCATCTCGCAGACCTCGCGCAGCTCGGCGTCGCTCCACAGTCCGCCGGACTCGCCGGACTCCCCCGTGGCCTCGCCCGAGCTGCTCGTGTCGGCGTCGTCGCTGCTGCGCCCGCCGCAGGCCCCGAAGGGCGCGAGCAGGCAAGTCGAGAGGAGCGCGAGGCCGAGCGAGCGAGTCATGCCGCGATGCTAGCGCAGCGGGGTGCGGCCCGTCCCGATCAGCTGGCGGCCTGGCGCAAGGCCGCGATGGCCCCGGCGTAGTCGCCCGGGAAGTCGCGGTTCTTGAACACCGCGGAGCCCGCGACGAAGGTGTCCGCACCGTCGGCCGCGATCGCGCCGATGGTTCCGCCGTGGACGCCGCCGTCGACCTGAATGCGCGTGCTCAGACCCCGCGCGTCGATGGCCTCGCGCAAGCTGCGGATCTTGGGGCGCACGGCCTCGATGAAACTCTGCCCGCCAAAGCCCGGGTTGACGCTCATCACCAACACCAAGTCGCAAAGCTCGAGCACGTGGAGCACCGACTCGACCGGCGTGTGGGGGTTCAAGCTGACGCCGGCCTGCACGCGATCGCCCGCATGATGGGGGAGGTCGCGGATCTGTTGCAAGTTGCGGTGCAGGTGCGGCGCAGCCTCGACGTGCACCGTGATCAGGTCGGCGCCCGCCGCCGCGAAGTCGGCCACGTACTTCTCGGGCTCGACGATCATCAGGTGGCAGTCCATGAAGCGTTTCGTCACCGGGCGCAGGGCCTTGGCCACCATGGGTCCGATCGTCAAGTTGGGCACGAAGCGCCCGTCCATCACGTCGACGTGGATCCAGTCGGCGCCGGCCTCGTCGATGGCGCGGACCTCTTCGCCCAAACGGGCGAAGTCGGCGCTGAGGATCGAAGGCGCGATGACGGTGGAGGCCCGAGGCATGGCCGCGATCTAGCGGATCTCGGCGCGCTTGTCTCCCGCGCGAAGGGCCCGCCCGCGCCGGCGCTCAGTCCGGCTTGCGAAGGGTCGCGTGAAAGAAGCCGTCGCAAGCGTGGGCCTCGGGCGTCCACGCGCGCGTCTCGAGCAACTCCAAGCCGAGCTCGGGGGCCAGCGCCTTCACGAGATCTCGCCCCTCTTCGGGCTCGAGGCTGCACACCGCGTAGACCAAGCGCCCGCCGGGGCGCAGATGACGGACGGCGGCGCGCAAGAGGCGAGACTGCAAAGCCGCGCACACCCGCAGGTGTTCGGGGCGTGCGCGTCCGCGCAGCTCCGGGTGCCGGCCCAGGTCGCCCAGGCCGGTGCAGGGGGCGTCGAGCAAGATGGCGTCGAAAGGCGCGCCGAGATCGAGCTCGCCTTCGGCCAGGTCGCCGGCGACCGTCGTGAGCGAGAAGCCCTCACCTTCGAGGGCACAGCGGCTGCGGTGAAGCTCGAGCTCCTCGAGCTTGTTCGGGTCCAAGTCGATGGCCACCAGCTCACCGCGGCGTCGCATGAGCTCGGCCAGCTGGACGGTCTTGGTGCCCATCCCCGCGCAGGCGTCGAGCACCCGGGTCCCCTCGATGGGGGCGGCGGCGTTCAGGGCGAGGGCGGCTTGTTGGGCGCCCAAGCTCTGGATCGAGATGGCCCCCGATTCGTAGGCCGGACCATAAAAGACGTCGCCCCCGCCGCGGCTGCGGATGGTGGCCGGATGCGCGGGGTCGGCCTCGTCGAGGCGGATGTTGGGGTGTTCTTCGAGCAGCTGCGCCCGGACGGCGACCGCGTCGAAGCGCGAGAGATCCACGCGCAAGTCCAAGCTCGGCACCTGTCCCAGCGCCTGCCCGCGGGCGAGGGCTTGCTCGGGGCCCAGCTCGCGCACCCAACGTCGGGCGAGCCACCCGGGGATCGACCAACGAAAGCGCAGGGTGTCGACCGGGCCGGCCGCGTCGAGGCTCGCATCGTGGTCGGCGCCGCTGCGATCGATGCCGGCGAGCAAGGCGGTCACGAGCCCGCGCAGTCGCCCGCGCGGGTCGAGGCGGGCGACCAGCTTGCCGGACTCCGAGGCCACCGCGTGCAAGGGATGCCCCATCTCGCGCAGCTCGTAGGCCGCGATCTGCAAGATGGAGCGCAGCTCGCCTTTGATGCGCGAGGGATTGTGGGCGAGCGCGTCGATGTGGTGGTCCATGCGCGCCTGGTGGCGCAAGACGCCATAGACCAGGGCCGTCGCCAGGCCGCGGTCACGTGGATCCATGTCCGGGTTCGCCTCGAGCAACTCGTCGAGCGCCCGATTGCTGAAGGCTCCCTCGCGCTCGACTTTGCGCAGAACTCTCAGCGCGAGCAGGCGTGGACTGATCTTCTGGGACACTACTCCTCGTCGTCGACCTGGACGTCACTTGCTTCCAGACCGAGCGCGCCCCCAGCTTGGCCCATCTGCCACATGCGGACCAGGCCCACCGCACGAAATGCGGTCCTTCCTTCGGTGTCGACCACCACCAAGGCGTTCTCGTTCTCGGGAATCTCGAACGCGGCGCGCAGCTCGGGGGCCTGTGCGACTTTCTCCCACCCGTCCGTCTCGAGGCCTTCGAGCTCACCGACGATCAAGCCGTAGGCCTTGTCTTCGAGCTTCCAGCTGCCCGCGAGCAAGGTCGCGAGGCGAATCTCCGGCTTGTCCGCCTGGGCAAAAGCGTCTTTCGCGTCCTCGGCTTCGTAGCCACCTTCGATGCGCGGGATGTCGGTGCGCGCGACCTTTTGACTTAGGAAGACGAAGGCGCAGGGGCGCTCGGCGCACTTCGCTTTGTCGAAGCCCGCGACCGAGAAATCCGGCGCCGGAGGCGGCGGCGGCGGCTCTTTCGCGCCGAGGGCCTCGCGGATCGTCTCGAGCTTGGCCTCGTCGAGGTCGCCGCTGTGACGCAAGACGATCTCGCCGTCGGGCCCGAGGATGACGAAGCCCATGTGCCCGCGCGGGAGCTTGAAGGTGTCGACCATCGCGCCTTCGGTGTCGACGTAGATCGGCCAGGGCGACTCGCCGCGCATGAAGCCGAGGAACTTCTCTTCCATCGTCGGCAACAACATGGCCGGCAGGGTCGGCGCGTCGCCGACGTAAAAGCCGACGACGCTGTCGGGCAACTCCCAGCGGTTCACGGCGCGACGCAAGATCGTGCCCTCTTTGTTCGAGGACTGATCGTCGACGAAAAAGAAGGCGGTCTTGCCCTTCAAGTCGCGCAGGGTCAGGGCGGGCAGGGGACCTTGGGCGGCGAAAGTGACCGAGAGCGGGTCGACCTCGGCGTCGAGCTCGGCCGTGACCTCACCGCCTTCGGGCACCTCTTCGACGGTGCGCCAAAACCACCACACGGCCAAAAGGCCGACGAGGTCGAAGGCGACGAGCAAGCCGAGACCGATCCGGCCCCCGGTGCCCATGCCCTTCCACCGACGGCGGATGAGAAAGGCGAGGCCGATGGCCAGCAAGACGAAGAAACCCAGGGCGGAATACTGGATCACGGCGCGCGGAGTATAACGGCGCCGGGGCCCGCGACCACGCACGCGTCGAGATAGTTCGGGGTTGGCGTCAAAGCGCCCCGAAGGCTCAGAACTGGGCGCGGATGCGACCTTCGAAGCGTTGTCCGCCCTGCAGACAGACCAGCGGCAAGGTGAACTCGCGCCCCTCTTCGTCGATCGCCGCTTGGCCGGCGCGGCCGGGCGATAGCACGACCCGCTCACAGTTCACGCCCGTGGGGTGCGCTTCGAGGCGGTCACCGTCGCTGCTGAGCAGGACCACGCCGGCGGCCTCGCCGTAGGCCACGGCAAACAATGCCCTCCCGGCGATGACGCCGACGGCGATGTCGCCAGTGGGGGGAAAGGCCGGCAGCAAGTCCGCGCTGACGATGGTGTTGGCCCGCCGCGCGAACAAGGCCTCGTGAATGAGGCGCGCGCCGCCCCGGCCGTCGAGGCTGAGCGTCGTCCGACTGCCGAGCGCGCCGGCGATGCCCGCGAAGGCGAGCTCGTCCTCGCCCACCGGCGCACCGTGGCGCACGGGATCGGGGAGGCGAATGCCGGCGTGGCCACCTTCGACCTCGAGGCGGCGAACCCACGCGCCGCTGAGGCGGGTGAGCATCGCGCCGTCTTCGGGCGCACGCCGCAGATCCAAGAGCGGTCCGAGTGCTTCGAGATCTTCGCCGCTGGCCAAGACGAGGCGCGTCCACACCGGCGGACTGCTGCCGTCGAGGGGGTAGCTCCACAGCGCGTGGTCTCCGGGCTGGCTCGTCTCGGTGTCGCTCGGGGCCAAGACGGGGACGACGACGCGGGGGCCGACGAAGCGCGGCGGAGACAAGGCGACGAACTCTCGATCCGCGAAGACCGTGTCGTCGCGGCCAAGCTCGCTGCCCGAGTCCAGCGCGAGGAGGGTCTCGGCGTCCCAGGCTTGCCAGGCGATGCGCTCGCCACCCGCGTCACTCGCCGAGGCGAGGTAGATGGCGTCGAGGTCGACGCGCAGGTCGACGCTGCGCGTGGTGCTGTCGACCCAGGGCGTAGCGAGCGGGATCCGCCGAGCCGCGTCGACGGGCCAGCGTCCGTCT
>JAUIJR010000403.1 GCA_030431075.1 Polyangia bacterium
GCGCGTCCGCGCCGGGCAGCACCTCGAGCTTCGGATCTCCGACGCGCCCCCTGTCCCTGAGGACGGGTCGGCCGAGGGTGCGACACTTGGTCGCAGCGAGTCGCCACGCGTCCTGGCCGAGACCCCCGAGCTCATCTTCGTGCACAAGCCCCCGGGGATGCACAGCGTGGCCTTGCGGCCCCACGAGCCCGACTGTCTCGCCGCGTGGGTGGTCGCTCGCTTCCCCGAGTGCCAGGAGGCCTCCGAAGATCCTCGAGAGGGCGGCGCCTTGCACCGCCTCGACCACGCTACCTCGGGCGTGCTCGCCTTCGCCCGTCGCCGCGAGGTGTGGCAAGAAGGTCGCGAAGCCTTCGGCGAAGGGGACGCCCTCAAGGACTACGTGGCCCACTCGGCCGCGGCCTGGCCCCCCAAGTTACCCGAGGACGGGCTGAGCACCTGGCTGGACGAAGGTGAGCCCCTCGAGGCCGTACCTGGCCTCTTGGCCCCGACTACGCCCAGCTGGCGGGTGCGTGCTGCCCTCGGGCCCGCGCAGGCCCGTGGCCGCATGCGGGTGCGCATGGACGGGCGGCGGGCCACGACCCGTCTGGCCCGCCTCGAGACCCAGGGCCCGGGAAGCTGGATACAAGTTCGGCTCGAAACCGGACTGCGACACCAAGCCCGCGTCCACCTGGCCTGGGTGGGTCTCCCCCTCGTCGGCGATGCGAACTACGGCGGCGAAGCGGGCCCCCGGCTCGGCCTGCACGCGGTGCGATTGGATCTGCGCGCACGTTTCGGCGAGGCCGCCCACGCCCTCGATCTCGAGGGACTGCAGGGCTGGGCCCCCGACGATCTGCGCGTCTAAAGGCGGGCGCTGAACATCCGCGGCGCGTGACGAGAACGCGAGCGAGCCCACACCCGCGGCAGCGAGCCGGCGGGAGCACCACGAGCACGGGTCTCCCCTTGTTCCCCCACCCCCGCGGGCTGTTACAGTAGCGGCGCATGCGGCTCCGACACTTCGGACACTCCGACGTCGGACTCCAACGAGCACACAACGAAGACGCGTTCCTGGCCGACCCCGACCTTGGACTGTTCATCGTGTGCGACGGAGTCGGAGGACGTGCGCGCGGTGAGGTCGCCAGCCGCGAGGCGGTCGACTACATCTGGGAATGGATCAAGCGCGAGCAAGATCGCATCGTCGAGATGTCGCGCAGCGTCGACCCCGAGGTCGTGCAGCGCTTGTGCCACATCGTGCGCAGCGCGATCCAAAACGCGACCTACATGCTGCACTCCCTCGGCGAGCTCAACCCGGATCAAAAGGGCATGAGCACGACCGCGTCCTGCCTTTTGATCGCCGGCAGCATCGGCGTCATCGGCCAGGTCGGCGACTCGCGGGTCTACCTCGCGCGCGGCGGCCAGGTCTCGCAGCTGACCGAGGACCACACCCTCATCAACTTCCAGCTCAAGCACGGCCTGATCACGGCCGAGCAGGCTCGCAACTCGCGGCAAAAGAACGTGATCACCCGCGCCGTCGGCCACAAGGACTACGTCGAGGTCGACACGATCCCGACCCCCCTCTTCCCGGGAGATCGCATCTTGTTGTGCTCGGACGGGCTGCACGGCTACCTCGACGAGGCCGATCCTTCGGCCCTGCAAGCCTTCATCGCGCAAGACGTGCAAGAGGCGGTGCTGGACGCGGTTCGCTTCGCCAACGAGCAAGGCGGCAAGGACAACATCACCGCCTTGCTGGTCGAGTTGCTCGAGTAGTCGCGCGGCCGCGGACACCATCGGCAGGCCAGGCTGCGTGCTAATGTCGCGCCGATGGATGCCTTTGCCAATCGCGCCACGGCCACGACCGTCTCCGTCTCCCTCGTCTCGCGCAGCGAGTTCAAAGCCTGGGTCGCCACGCAGTCGAAGTCCACGAAGGCCTGGTTCAAGAGTCTCGACTTCGCGGGCGAGACCGGGCGCGTCGCCCAACTCTCGGCCCGCGACGGCAAGATCGCACGCATCCTGATCGGCACCGGCAAAGAGTCGGCCTCTTTGTGGCACTTCGCGAGAGCTGCGGGTTTGGTGCCGGGCAAGGGCAGCTACACGCTCGAGCGTCTCGAGGGCAAAAAGGCCCTCCCCCTCGACGAAAAGCTCGCCAACGCGGCCGCCTTGGGCTGGGGCCTCGCTCGCTACAGCTTCGACCGCTACAAAAAGAGCCCGAGCAAGCGTCGCCCGAAGTTGGTCTGGCCCGAGGCCGCCGACAAAGCGGCGGTCACTCGGACGCTCGAGGCGACCTACCTCGTGCGCGACCTGATCAACACGCCGGCCTCCGACATGGGCCCGGCCGAGCTCGCCGAGGCGGCGAGCGAGCTCGCGGCCAAGCACGAGGCCGAGATCGAGATCATCGAGGGCGAGGCGCTACTCGACGAAAACTACCCGGCCGTGCACGCCGTGGGTCGCGGCAGTGAGCGCGCCCCCCGACTCATCGACATCCGCTGGGGTGACCCCGACGCGCCGAAGGTCAGCGTCGTCGGCAAGGGCGTCGTCTTCGACAGCGGCGGCCTCGATCTCAAGAGCGCCGGCGGCATGAAGCTCATGAAAAAGGACATGGGCGGCGGCGCCCATGCCCTGGGCTTGGCCCACATGATCATGGACGCGAAGCTTCCGGTTCGACTGCGCGTGCTCGTGCCCGCCGTCGAAAATGGCGTGGCCGGCGACGCCATGCGCCCCCTCGACGTGCTCAACTCGCGCAAGGGCATCACCATCGAGGTCGGCAACACCGACGCCGAGGGGCGTTTGATCTTGTGCGACGCGCTGGCCGAGGCCGACAGCGAAGACCCGGAGCTGTTGATCGACTTCGCCACGCTCACCGGGGCGGCCCGGGTCGCGGTGGGCACCGAGATCGCGGCCCTGTTCACGGACGACGAAGCCCTGGCCGCGGACCTGCTCGCCGCGGCCAAGGCGACCCGCGACACCACCTGGCGCTTGCCGCTGCATCGCCCCTACCGCCGCTATCTCGACAGCAAAGTCGCCGACATCAACAACATCGCCAGCGTCGGCACGGGCGGCGCCATCACGGCCGCCTTGTTCTTGTCGGAGTTCGTCTCTCGCAAGCGGGCCTGGGCCCACTTCGACATCATGGGATGGAACGCCCAGGCGCGCGTGGGTCGTCCCGTCGGCGGCGAGGCGATGGGCCTGCGCGCGAGCTTCGAGATGCTGCGGCGACGCTACGCCCCTGAGTCCGACGCCGAGTGAGCGCGATTGCCCATGAAAAAGGGGACCCGAAGGTCCCCTTTTTTGCGCAGGCCGGAGCCCGCTCAATTGTTGCACAAGCAGGCGTTGGCACCGCGAAGGTTGCGGCTCACCTCCGTACCCACCAACTCCATCGAGGTCGTCGCCTGCATGTCCATCGAGGTGACGAAGGGCGCGGCGCTGAAGCTGCTCAGGTCGCTGCTGAAGACGAAGGCCGAGAAGGGGTCGATGTCCGACATCTCGTCTTGGGGGGTGTCGCCGGAGGGCGGCGCGCCGCCGGTGCCGCAAAAGCTCCCGTTGCAGTTGATGTTGCCCATCGAGCGGTAGCCGACCAGGGTATTGGGGACCCAGCCGACATTGGTGCCGCTGAGGCTACCCGTGGCCGCGCCGCAGTTGTTGCCGGCCGTGGCCGTGAGGGTCTGCGTCACCGTCGTGCCGAGGGTCGCAATGGCGAAGTCCATCTCGACTTCGTAGTCCACCAAGGCGGCGAGGCCGTCGCCCGGGCTGCCACCGTTGTCGGTGAAGACCATCGTCAAGGTGCCCGGCCCGATGTTGTCATCGCTGTCGTAGGGCGTCTGCAAGGGCAGGTCTTTGTCGCCCGCGCCGTTGAAGGGCGTGTTGTAGATCCTGAACTCGGAGCCATCGAGGGCGTAGGTGATCTCCCAGACCTGGCAGTCCGAGCCATCTCCGTCTCCGTCTCCGTCTCCGTCTCCGTCTCCATCGCCGTCTCCATCTCCATCGCCGTCTCCGTCTCCATCTCCATCGCCGTCACCGCTCGTGCTGGTCGACTCGGTGCTGCCGGTCTCGCTCGCCTCGCCGGACTCGCTCGACTCGTCGGTGGAGCTGTCGCTGGTGGACTCGGTGCCGTCTCCGTCGGTGCCGGAGTCGGATCCGCAGGCGGGCAGCACGAGGGCGCTGCACATCAAAAGGGGCAGGGTACGGAAATTCATGGTCCCCGCAGGCTAGACCGCGGCCGCCGAGCCCCATGTGCCCGAGATCACAAATCGCCCTCAGCAGTCGCCGACCTGGCGCCCACCGGCCGATTCGAGAATTTCGCGCACCAGCTCGGCGTGGGCCGGGTCGTCGGTCTCGACCGTCACCAAGAGCTCATCGGGCCCCTGTGACTCGGCGAGCTCGCGCAATCGCGCCTTGGGCACGCGCGTGCCCGCCATCATCCCGCTGAGCACGCCCACCACCGAACCGAAGAGGCCACCGACGGCCGCGCCCATCCCGGCGTTGAGTCCGATGATCGCTTCGGACATCCCCGCCCCGAGCCCGAGCAAGACGCCCGCGCCTCCGCCGATCCCCACGGCCATCGCCGTGTTCCGTCCAACCTCGGTGCCGGACTCGGGCAGGTCGTCTCCGTCGAGCTTGCCCTTGGCGAAGGACTGCACGGCGAAGTTCGGGTGCCGGTCCGTGCGCGCACTAAGTTCTTTGATCGCGGGCGCGGCTGCGTCCACATCGGCAAAGAGCGCGTGGCTGAGTTGCGGCATGGTGGCGAACTCAGCTCTCCGCGCCGCTGTCGAGGTAGTCCTCGAGGGGCGGGCAGGTGCACACGAGGTGGCGGTCACCGTAGGCGTTGTCCACCCGCGAGACCGAGGGCCAAAACTTGTTGGCCCGCACCCAGGGGCGACCAAAGGCGGCCTCTTCGCGGGTGTAGGCGTGCGCCCAGTCGTCGGCCATCACCGCGGCCGCCGTGTGCGGCGCGTGCTTGAGGGGGTTGTCCTCGCGCGACCAGGTCTCGGCTTCGACCTTGGCGATCTCTTCGCGGATCGCGATCAT
>JAUIJR010000015.1 GCA_030431075.1 Polyangia bacterium
ATGTCGGGCTGGTCGCGGCCGCGGGCTTTGCGGACCACGGCCACGAGGTGCTGTGCACCGATCTGGACGCGAAGAAGATCGCGGACCTCAACGCCGGCGTGATTCCGATCTACGAGCCCGGGCTCGAACCCATGGTCGAGCGCAACGTCGCCGCCGGCCGCCTGCGCTTTTCGACCGACAACGCCGAGGCCGCCCGCCACGGCGAGGCCATCTTCTTGGCCGTGGGCACCCCCACCGGCAGCGAAGACGGCGCCCCGGATCTCCGCGCGCTCTTCGCCGCGGCCGAGGACATCGGGCGCGCCCTCGACCACTACGCGGTGATCGTCGACAAGAGCACCGTCCCGGTGGGCACCGCCGACGCCGTGGCCGCGAAGATCTCGGCCCTGACCGAGCAGGCCTTCGATGTCGTCTCCAACCCCGAGTTCTTGAAAGAGGGCAGCGCCGTCGCCGACTTCATGACCCCCGACCGGGTCATCGTCGGGGCCGACAGCCCCCGGGCGCACGAGGTGATGGAGCGCTTGTACCGGCCCTTCTTTCGCAAGAAGCAGCGCTTGTTGACCATGGACCTGCGCTCGGCCGAGCTCACCAAGTACGCAGCCAACGCCTACTTGGCCATGCGCGTCTCCTACATCAACGACATCGCACGCTTGTGCGAGTCGGTGGGGGCCGACGTCGAGGCCGTGCGTCGCGGCATGGGCTCGGATCCGCGGATCGGCGACAGCTTTTTGTACCCGGGCTGCGGCTACGGAGGCTCGTGCTTCCCCAAGGACACCCGGGCGCTGCTGCACACCGCGCGCACGCAGGATCTCGATCTCCCCTTGGTCGCCGCGGCCGACTCGGTCAACGAGGGGCAAAAGCGCTGGCTGGCCGACAAGGTCCGCGCGCGCCTCGGTGAGGACCTGCGCGCTCGCGTCGTCACCGTCTGGGGCCTGGCCTTCAAGCCCAACACCGACGACGTCCGCGAGGCGCCGGCCTTGGTGGTCGTGCGTGAGCTGCTCGAGGCGGGCGCCACCGTGCGCGTGCACGACCCCATCGCCACCGAGAACTTCCTCGCCGCCTTGGCCCCCCTCGAGGTCGAAGTGCACACCCAAGCCGAGCCGGCCCTCGCCGGCGCCGACGCGCTGGTCTTGTGCACCGAGTGGCGCCAGTACCGAGGCGTCGACTTCCCGCGCCTGCTCGCCACCATGCGCGCGGCCAACGTCTTCGACGGGCGCAACCAGTGGGACCGCGCCGAGGTCGAAGCGGCGGGCGGCTGGTACTCCGGCATCGGTCGCTGAGCGGCGACCGGCCCCCGTTCAGGGTCGTTCAGCCTTCGGACCCGGATTCGGACCCGGCGTTCGGGTCCACGAAGGCCGTCTCGGCCATCTCGCCTTCTTCGAAGCCGAAGAAGACCCGCATCTGCTTTTCGAGAAAGGCGCGGCCCTCGGCCGACTGCAAGTCGATCCGGTAGGTGTTGATGTAGCGCGGCGACTCCTGCAGCCACATCTGCCACGCCTTCATCGAGACGTTGTCGTAGATCTCCTGGCCGAGATCGGTCGGGAGAGGCTTGAAGGGAAGGCCCGGCAGCTCCTCGCCGAGCTTCTTGCACATGACCATGCGTTGGGCGTTCATCGGGGTCTCTTTCTCGCGGGGCGATCAGCTCTCGCGCAGGGCGTTGCGGACGACGTCGACCGCGGCTTCGATCTTGATGCGCTCTTGGCGACGGTCGTCACGGTAGCGGATCGTGACGCAGCCGTCCTCTTTGGTGTCGTTGTCGACGGTCAAGCAGTAGGGCGTGCCGATCTCGTCGTGCCGCGCGTAGCGCTTGCCGATCGCGTGCTGCTCGTCGTACTTGGCGTTGACCCCGGCCGCAAAGAAGGTCTCCGCGATCTCGCGGGCGATCTCGGGCAGGCCGTCCTTTTTGACCAGCGGCAAGATGCCCACCTTGTAGGGGGCCAAGCGGGGGTGCAGGCGCAAGACGGTGCGGGCGCCTTTGCCCGTCTCGTCGCCGGGCTCCTCGTCGTAGGCGTCGCAGAGCACCGCGAGCACGCCACGGGTGGCGCCGGCGGCCGGCTCGACCACGTGCGGGATGTAGCGCCAGCCCTTCTTGCCCGTCTCCGGGTCGGTGGCCTCGGGATCGAAGTAGTGCAGCTTCTTGCCCGAGCCCTCCATGTGGGCGGTGAGGTCGTAGTTGGTGCGCGAGGCGATGCCCTCGAGCTCGTCCCAACCCCAAGGGAAGTTGTAGTCGACGTCGAAGCAGCCGTTCGAGTAGTGGGCCAGCTCGTCGTCGTCGTGCTTGCGAAAGCGCAGGTTCTCCTCTTTGAGACCGATCGACTTCCACCAGGCCAAGCGCTGCTCTTTCCAGTACTCGAGGTACTCGGGGCCCTCGCCCGGCTTGCAAAAGAACTCCATCTCCATCTGCTCGAACTCGCAAGAGCGGAAGATGAAGTGCTCGGTGGTGACCTCGTTGCGAAAGGACTTGCCCATCTGCGCGATGCCGAAGGGCACCTTGGCCGAGGTCGACTGCTGCACATTCAAGAACTGCACGAACATCGCCTGGGCCGTCTCGGGGCGCAGGTAGACCGAGCTGTCGGCCAAGGTCGCCTCGACCTGGGCGCGGATGGCCTTGTCGTCGACGCCCTCGGCGGCGGCGCGCTTGACCGTCTCGATGACCGAGGTGATCGGATCGACGGGGCCCAGGCTCGAGCGGAACATCAGGTTGAAGGCACGCTCTTCGCTCATGAAGGGCGAGCCACAGTTCGGGCAGGCGTAGCCGCGATCGCCGGCCTTGGCGCCCTTGAGCTCTTTGCCGCTGCGCTCGAGGGTGTGGCCCATGCCCTCGAGCTTTTCGAGGGCGGCCTTGGCCCGGCCCTTGTCGGCCAGGGCGATCGTGAGCTCGGCCCCGGCCTCGACGCGCGGGGCCTTGTCGGCCCGGAAGCGCTCGCCACAGACGTGGCAGTCGACCAGCGGGTCCGAGAAGCTGGCGAGGTGCCCGCTCGAGCGCCACACCTGCGGGTGCATGATGATCGACGCGTCGATGCCGACGATGTCCTCGCGCTTGTGGACCATGGCCGTCCACCACTCGTTCATCAAGTTGCGCTTGAGTTCAACGCCCATCGGGCCGTAGTCGTAGGCGCTCTTGAGACCTCCGTAGATCTCGGAGCTCTGAAATACGAAACCCCGCCGCTTGCACAGCGAGACGATCTTCTGCATGAGCTCGGCTTCTTCGGCCATGGGGGGCCGTTGATAGCACAGGGGCCCCGCCCCTGCCCCGCTCCAGCCCCACCCCTGCCCGCTCACAGCCCGGGCTGGGTGTGAGGGTCAAAAGCCGGCGATGGCGCGCGCTTATGGGCGCTCAGGCGGGCTGCCCAAAGACGTCGCTCTCGCCCTCGCTGGGGGCGGCGAGCGGGACTTCGTCGGTCACGACCCCGTCGCGGGTCTGGTGCTGGACCAAGCGGGCATAGTTCCCCCCAGCCGCGACCAGGGCCTCGTGCTTGCCTTGCTCGACGATGCGGCCGTGGTCCAAGACCACGATGCGGTCCGCGTCGCGGATGGTGCTCAGGCGGTGCGCGATGACCAGGGTCGTGCGCCCCTTTTGCAGGCGCTCGAGCGCCTGTTGAACCAGGTGCTCCGACTCGCCGTCGAGGGCCGAGGTCGCCTCGTCCAAGATGAGCACGGCCGGGTCGCGCAGCAGCGCGCGAGCGATGGCCACCCGTTGGCGCTGGCCGCCGGACAAGGTCACGCCGCGCTCGCCGATCTTGGTGTCGTAGCCGTCGGCGAACTCGCGGATGAAGGCGTCCGCGTTCGCGTCCTGGGCGGCCGCTTCGACCTCGGCGTCGCTGGCGTCGAGGCGCCCGTAGCGGATGTTCTCGCGGACCGTGCCCGAAAAGAGCACCGGCTCTTGGCTCACGATGGCCATGCCCCCGCGCAGCTCGGCCAAGCGAAGCTGACGCAGGTCGATGCCGTCGAGACGCACGGTGCCGCGCTGTGGGTCCCAAGCGCGCAAGACCAGGCGCGAGACCGTGGTCTTGCCCGATCCGCTGTGCCCGACCAAGGCCACGACCTCGCCCGGTTTGACCCGCAAGTCGAAGTCCCGGATGACCGGCTCGCCCTCGTCTTCGTAGGCGAACTCGACCCCCTCGAAGTCGATCTCGCCGCGCACCTGGCCCAAGTGGGTGGGCTCGGCCGGATCCGCGATCTCGGCCGGGGTGTCGAGGATCTCGAAGATCCGCGAGCTCGCCCCGAGCGCTTGGTAGTAGCGGCCGAACATGTCGCTGAGCGAGCCCAGCGAGGCGGCGACGCCCAGGGTGTACATGATGAACTGGAAGAGGTCGCCGATGGTCATCTCGCCGTTGGCGACCATGCGACCCCCGAGCCAAAAGATGCCGGCCAGCACCAAAAAGGCGAGCAGGGTCGTCGTCGACATGAACCAGCTGCGCGCCCAGATCCGCTTGACGAAGAGATCGAAGACCCGGCCGATCGCGCTGCGGTAGCGCGAGACCTCGTAGTCCTCGCGGCCAAAGGCCTGCACGACATCGATGGCCCCGATGGCCTCTTGCAGGTCGCCGCTGGCCGAGGCCAGCTCGTCTTGGGCCTTCTTCGAGATCTTGCGGATCACGCGCCCCCACAAGACGGTGACGATCACGAAGGCCGGGACGATGGCCAGCATCACCCCGGTCAAAAAGGGATGCAGCCACAAAAGCAGGCCGATGGTCCCCACCAGGCTCAAGATGTTGCGCAAGAAGATCGAGATGTCCTGGCCGACCACGCTTTGCAGGTGCGTGACGTCGTCCGCGAGCCGGCTGAGCAACTCACCGGTGCGGTTTCGGCGAAAATAGGCCACTGGCATCACCATCAGATGCGCGTACACCTCGGTACGCAGGTCGGCGACCATCCGCTCGCCGAGCCAGCTCATCAGAAAATGGCGAATGAAGACGAAGACCGCCTGCGCCAAGAAGACGCCGCACAAGATCAGCGTCCACTGATCGAGGTTGTCGAGGCTCTTTTCGAGCACCGCGCTGTCGGTCGCGCTGCCGATGACGGCGGGCGGCACCAAGCTCACGGCGGCGCCGAGCACCAAGGCGATCAATGCGAAGGTGAAACGTGCCCGGTAGGGGCGGACGTATCCCAAGAGGCGACGCAGACGCTCTCGCCCCTGCGATCGCTCCTCTTTCGAGGGCCGTTCCTCAGCTTTCGCCACGCGCGGAAGCTAGCACGACCCTCGCCCCGCCCCGACTCGCTACGCGCGCCAGACTCCCCTCCCTTTCGGTAGGTCCAAGCATGAAACTCTCTGCCCGCCTTCTCGCTCTCCCCGCCCTCGGGGTGGCCCTCGCCACCGCCCGCTGGCTGCAACAAGGCAGCTACAACCTCTATAGCGACCTCGGCAAGCGCCTGTACGTGCCCGATCCCGACTTGGGCTGGCGGATGCTCGAGGACGGTCCGATCTGGTTGGGCGTCGATGCGATCTTGCTCACCGGGAGCGCGCTGGGCATGGTCGGCGTCGCTTGGTGGCTCTTTCGAAAGAAGGCCCAGGTCCCGGCTGCGCTCCCCTGGTTGATGGTGGCGATCGGCTTGGCGAGCTGGGTCCCGGGCATCGCGGCTTTCGCAAGCGGTGGCGGGCCCGAGGGTGCCGTCGACCAACCGCCCCAGGGGGTCATCGAAGCCCCCGACGAGGTCGCCGGTGGCTTGGTCGGACTCGAGGCCACGCAGTGGAGCTTGGCCTCGGGCGTTCAACCCGGGGTGGTCGCCACCGTCGTCGCGGGCGGCGAGTCTTTCGAGGCGCGATTCGAGCAAGTCACGGGCGGCACCCTGGTCGGGGACCCCTCGGATCTGCGCCAACCCCTGCGCGTCGAGGTGAGCGTGGACCCCGCGAGCGTCGACACCGGGATCGACGGGCGTTCGAAAAGTGCGCGCGTTTACCTTCAAGTCGAAGAGCACCTCTCGATGACGTTTCGGCTGACGCAACTCATTGGTGCACGTAACACCGCGCCCGACGCGGCCGAGTTCTCGGCCCGCGGCGAGCTCGATTTCATCGGCGACACCCTGGACATCGAAGTCCTCGGCAAGATCCAGGCCCTGGACGCCGCTGCGCGCCAACGGCTGGGCCTCGACGCCGAGGCGGCCTTTCGGGTCGAAGCCAACTTCGAGGTTCCCTTGCAGGCGACCAAGCTCCGAGAGGACGCCGGCGATTTTGGCGCAGACAGCTTTCCGATCCGCGTCGGCTTGATATTTGTCCCGATGCGGTGATCATGTCGCCGTCGTCCCTCAGGACAGATCCAACACGAGCGCCCAAGACTTGGGCCCCCACACCATCATGAAACGCATCAGCACCCTCTTGCTCACCAGCGCCTTCCTCCTCGCCGCCCCCGGCTGCGACAAGAAAGAGGAGCCCGCCGCCGCCACCGGTGAGGCCGCAGCCACCGGCGCCACCGCAGCTCCCACCGGCGAAGCCGCAGCCACCGGCGCCACCGCGGCCCCCACCGGCGAGGCCGCAGCCACCGGCGCCACCGCCGAAGCCGGCGGAAACAGCCTCGAAGTCCTGGCCAAGCACAGCGAGCCCAAGCCCGACGATCCGGTCTCGGTGAAGTTCTCCGGCGTCAAAGTTGTGAGCGCCAACTTCGACCCCGCCAACCTCGAAGGCGCGACGGCCGAGATCGAGATCGATCTGACCTCCTTGTCCTCCGGCTCCGAGAAGCGCGACGGCCACCTCCAGACCCCCGACTACCTCGACACCGCCCAGTTCGCGACCGCCAAGGTCTCGATCTCCGAGGTCGCCAAGAGCGAGTCGGGCTACACGGCCAAGGCCAAGGTCGCCGCACACGGCAAAGAGGCCGAGTGGACCTTGCCCTTCGAGGTCGTCGAGAGCACCGACGACTCCGTCCGCGTGAAGGGCACCCACACCTTCAGCCGCACCGACTTCGAGGTCGGCAAGGCCGAGGGCGATCCGGCCGCCACCGAGCTGACGGCCAACTTCGACCTCACCTTGAAAAAGTCCTGAGTTCCTCCGGTCTGTTTCCACACCGGGCAGCTCTTCGGGGCCGCCCGGTGTTTTTGTTTTTGTGACGCGGGCCGCGGTAGCCTGCCCGGGTGTCGATGACCCGCGCGACTCGCCTCGCCGCCGTGCTCGCGCTGACGGGCGCATGCGGATCCGCGCCCAAGCCCTCGACCGAGCAGGTCGACCCCGAGATCCGCGAGCTCTCGGGTTGGACCCGCAGCCAGCGCGATCCGAGCTTGCGCTGGGCCCACGGCGACTCGGGCACGCAGGCCACCTTGTTTGCCGTGGACGACGCGGGCCGGATCCACGCGCGCGTCCACCTGCTCGACGTCGCCAACGTCGACTGGGAGGACATCACCCTCCACGCCGGCGAGCTCTACTTGGGCGACATTGGCAACAACGGGCAGTCGCGCCGCGACCTGGTGGTCTACCGCCTGCCCGAGCCTGATCCCCGCGGCGGCGACCAATCGCTGCGCCCGAGCGCTCGGATCCCCTGGCACTTTCCCGATCAGCGCGAGTTCCCGGCCTCGGTGGCGAACTTCGACGCCGAGGCCCTCTTTTGGGCCCGCGGGGATCTCTACCTCTTGAGCAAGCACCGGGCCGATACCGCCACGACCCTCTATCGCTTCGGCGCCCTCGAAGCCGACGCGGGCGAAAGAGGCGAGAGCGTCGAGCTCGAACGCCTCGCCGACTTCGAGGTCGGCGGGGCCGAGCTCGAGCACGGCGGCATGGTCACCGCCGCCGAGGTCGACGCGGACGGACGAAAGCTCGCCGTCCTCACCTACCACGCCCTCTTCGTCTTCGACGTCGATCACGAAGGCCCGCTGCTCTCGCGCCTCGAGAGCCGCCTCGACTTCGACATGTCCAAGCTCGACCAATGCGAGGCCCTGACCTGGGACGGCGATCGGGTCCTGATCGCCAACGAGTCGGGGCGGGTCTTTCGCGTCGATGCGGCTACGCGCAAGGCCGGCAAAACATTTCCCGCCGGCTGACTCAGACGAAGGCACCCCACACCAAGACCGCGAAGCCGCCGACTTCGGCAATGATCAGGGCGAGCATGAAGGCGACCATCGCCGCCGGCGGCAGCTCGCGTCGACCGAGGCGGTGGGGACGCGCGAGTTGATTGTCGGTGTCGCGCAAGATCCCGTGCACCAGGTACGAGGACCAAGCCAGCGCAAAAAAGGCGAGCTGGGCCACGACGGCCGCGTAAGTCAGCTCCGCCGAGAGCCGCCCGACCTCGACGAAACGGTCGAGGATCAGCGTGGCGAAGGCGTAGAGCATGGCCGCCCGGTGGGCGATGTCGACATAGACGGGGGCGCTCGCCTCGGAGCTACGGGCGATGCACAGGTACTTCCACACTCCCGTCAGCAAGCCGGCCATGAAAAAGAAGGCGCCAAAGGCCAAGAGGAGCTGACGCGTCTCGTCCATGCCCCGAGTGTGCGACGCGGCCCTCCCGACGCGCTTGTGCAGTTCGCCACGGCTGGGCCGGCGGCCGGCAGGCGCGCTAGACTACCGAGGTGGGCACCTCGCCGCAGCGTGTAGACCTCTGGGACGCTCGGGCCCAGGTCATCGCGCGCCTCGGTCGCGTCGGCATGCACGCCCACGCCGTCGCCACCGTGCTCGTGGGACTCGAGGGCCCGATTCGCGTGCGCCCTCGAGGGGGTCGCTGGCGACGCGTCGACCAGATCTTCTTGACCGCGGGCTGTGTGCACGAGCTCGACTGCGGCGATCATCTGGTCGCCGTCGTCTTCTCCTCGCCGGGGCGCGACGATGAGCGAGCCTTCCGCGAGCGTTGGCAGCTGGGCAGTGTGCCCACCGCGAGCTTGCCCCCCATGGAGCGGCTGCGCGAAGCGGCATGGTCCGCTCTACGCGGCGAGCTTGGACCCGATGACGCGCGCCGCGAGTTGGACGCCCTCATCGGCGCGCCGCCGCCGATGCGCACCAGCCCCGACCGGCGGGTCGAGAGGGTTCTCGCGGCCATCGTGCGCGACCCCGCCGCGCCCCTCGAGACCTCGGAATTGCGTCGCCGCACCTCCTTGTCTGCGTCCGGGCTGCGCGCCTTGGTGCGACGAAGCACCGGCTTGTCGCTTCGGGAGTTCCGTCGCTGGCAGCGCATGCGAGGCATCGCGGCCGAGCTCGCGCGGGGCGGTAGCGACCTGACCGCCGCCGCGCACGCCCTCGGCTTCACCGACTCGGCCCAGCTCAGCCGCGATTTTCGAGCGACCTTTGGCGTCCCCCCGACGCGCGTGCTCGGGGCGGGCTGCGAGGTCGCCGTTCACGGCCTCGCCTGACTCAGTCGCGGCTGTAGCCCAAGCTGGGCGCGAGCCAGCGCTCGGCTTCTTCGACGCTGATGCCGCAGCGACGCGCGTAGTCCTCGACTTGGTCGCGCGCGACCCGGCCAACGGTGAAGTAGCGCGACTCCGGGTGGGCCAAGTAGATGCCGCTGACGCTGGCGGCCGGACCGACTGCGTAGTGCTCGGTCAGGCTCATCTCGATCTCGGCGGGGCCGAGCAGATCGAAGAGCCGTCCCTTCATCGTGTGGTCAGGGCAAGCCGGATAGCCAAAGGCCGGCCGGATACCGCGGTAGCGCTCGGCGATCAGGTCCTCGACACCGAGGGCCTCGTCCTTCGCGTAGCCCCACTCGCGGCGCACGCGTCGGTGCAGCCACTCGGCCAAAGCCTCGGCACAGCGATCGGCCAAGACCTTGACCATGATCGCGTTGTAGTCGTCGCCTTTGGCCTCGTACTCCGCCGCGAGCTCGCGGACGCCGACGCCCGTCGTCACCGCAAAGGCGCCGATGTGGTCATTGCGGCCACTGTCGATCGGGGCGACGAAGTCGGCCAGTGAGTGACTCGGGGCCCCCTCCTTGCGCTCTTGTTGCTGGCGGAGCATCGGAAAGCGCAGACGCTCTCCTTCGCGGGCCGGGTCGAAGACCACGATGTCATCGCCATCCGAGGCGGCCGGCCAAAATCCGTAGACCAAGTCGCCACGCAGCTGCTTGGTGTCGATGAGGCGGCGCAACAAGGCCAGGCCGTCGCGGTGAAGGTCGCGCGCGGCCTGCCCGTACTTTGGATGGTCCAGGATCCCCGGGTAGCGGCCGCGCAGATCCCAGGCCGTAAAAAAGAAGGTCCAGTCGATGATCTCGGCGACCTCGTCCAAGGGCAGCTCTCGCAGAACCCGGCGGCCCAAGAACTCGGGCGTGGGAATGTCGACTTCGCTCCACTCGCTCGTGAAGCGGTCTGCGCGGGCTTTGTCGATCGGGTCGAGCTGCTTGGGCCGACGCCCGCCGTGCATCTCCCGCAAGCGTGCCTGCTCGTGGCGATTCTCGCGGTCGAACTGCGCGCGCGCCTCGTCGTCCATCAGCCGTGAGACCACCTGCACCACGCGCGACGCATCCGGCACCCAGGCGGTCACGCCCTCGTAGCGCGGCGCGATCTTCACGGCCGTGTGGGGTCGACTGGTGGTCGCCCCGCCGATCATCAGGGGGATCTTGTGCCCCTCGCGCTGCAGAGTCTCGGCCGCGATCACCATCTCGTCGAGCGAGGGCGTGATGAGGCCGGACAGGCCGATGATGTCGGCCTTCTCCTCGAGGGCCGACTCGAGCACGCGCTCGAAGGGAACCATGACGCCGAGGTCCACGACCTCGTAGTTGTTGCAGCCGAGCACCACGCCGACGATGTTCTTGCCGATGTCGTGCACGTCGCCGCGCACCGTGGCCATGATGATCTTGCCTTGGGGCTGGGGCGCCCCCGACTCCCCGGGCTCCATGTAGGGCTCGAGGTAGGCCACCGCCTGCTTCATCGCGCGCGCGCTCTTGACGACCTGCGGCAAGAACATCTTGCCCTCACCGAAGAGCTCGCCGACGACTCGCATGCCGTCCATGAGCGGGCCCTCGATCACCGACAAGGGCACACCGTACTTTTGGCGGGCCTCCTCTGTGTCGGCCTCGATGTAGTCCAAGATGCCGTTGACCAGGGCGTGGCTGATCCGCGCCTCGACCTCGCCCTCGCGCCAGCTCAGGTCGGCCTTGCGCTCCTTGGCCGTGCCCTTGACCGTCTCGGCGAACTCCACCAGTCGCTCGGTCGCGTCGGGGCGGCGACAAAAGAGCACGTCCTCGACGCGCTCGAGCAGGTCGGCGGGAATCTCGTCGTAGACCGCGAGCTGCCCTGCGTTGACGATGCCCATGTCCATGCCGGCCGCGATCGCGTGGTAGAGGAAGGCCGCGTGCATCGCCTCGCGCACCGTGTCGTTGCCGCGAAAGGAAAAGGAGAGGTTGGAGACCCCACCGCTGATGCGCGCGCCGGGGCAAGTTCGCTTGATCTCCCGCGTGGCCTCGATGAAGTCCATCGCGTAGCGGTCGTGCTCGGGGATGCCCGTGGCGACGGCGAAGATGTTCGGATCGAAGATGATGTCCGAGGGATCGAAGCCGACCTCCTCGGTCAAGATTCGATAGGCGCGCTGGCAGATCTCGACCTTGCGCGGCGCGCTGTCGGCTTGTCCGGTCTCGTCGAAGGCCATGACCACGACGCCCGCGCCGTAAAGGCGGGCAAGCCGGGCCTGCTCGAGAAAGGGCCCTTCCCCCTCCTTGAGCGAGATCGAGTTGACGATGGGCTTGCCTTGGGCCGAGCGCAGGCCGACCTCGATGACCGACCACTTCGAGCTATCGATCATGAAGGGGACGCGTGCGATCTCCGGCTCGGCCGCGATCAAGCGCAAAAAGCGGCGCATGGCCTGCTCCGAGTCGAGCATGCCCTCGTCCATGTTGACGTCGAGGATGTTCGCGCCGTTGCGCACCTGCTCGAGAGCGACCTCGACCGCCGTCTCGTAGTCCTCCGACTTGATCAGGCGCGCAAAGCGACGTGAGCCCGTCACGTTGGTGCGCTCCCCGATCATCTGGAAGTTGGCGTCCGGCGTGATGGCCAGGATCTCGAGGCCGGCGAAGCGCGAGACGGTGGTGTCGGGGGCGGGCGGCACTCGGCGAGGCGCGATGCCCTCGACCGCCTTGGAGATGGCCGCGACATGGGCCGGCGTCGTCCCGCAGCAGCCGCCGACCATGTTCAGCAGACCGTCGCGTGCGAACTCTTGCAAGACGCCCGCCGTGATCTCGGGCGTCTCGTCGTACTCGCCGAAGGCGTTGGGCAAGCCCGCGTTGGGGTAGCAGCTGGTGTAGGTGTCGGCGACGCGCGAGAGCTGGGCCATGTAGCCGCGCATGTCGCGAGCCCCGAGGGCGCAGTTGATGCCCACACTGAAGGGGCGCACGCTGCGGATGGAGGTCCAAAAGGCGTCGAGGGTCTGTCCGGACAAGGTCCGACCGCTCTTGTCGGTGATGGTCACCGACACCATCAAGGGCAGCTCGACCTCGAGCTTTTTTTGTACGCGATCGAGGGCGACCACCGCCGCTTTGAGGTTGAGCGGATCGATGATGGTCTCGACCAAGATCAGATCCACGCCCCCGCGGATCAGCGCCTCGATCTGCTGGGCGTAGGCCGCCTCGAGCTCCTCGAACTCGATCGCCCGGTAGCCCGGATCTTCGACCCGCGGTGACAAGGAGAGGATCTTGTTGGTGGGTCCGACCGCGCCGGCGACGAAGCGCGGGCGGCTGGGATCCTTGGCGGTCCAGGCATCGGCCAAGCGTCGGGCGAGCTGCGCGGCCGCCAAGTTCAGCGCCTCGACCTCGCTTTCGAGCCCGTAGTCGGCTTGGGCGACGACGGTCGCGCTGAAGGTGTTCGTCGAAATGATGTCGGCGCCCGCCTCGAGGTAGCCCTCATGCACGGCCTCGACGACCTCGGGCCGCGTCAGCACCAAGACGTCGTGGTTTCCCTTGAGCTCGCCGGGATGATCTTCGAAGCGTCCGCGCCGGTAGTCCGCCTCCTCGAGGCGATGGCCTTGCAAGGCCGTTCCCATCGCGCCGTCCAAGATGACGATGCGGTCGGCGAGCAGGTCGCCCAGACGCTGCAAGGTGGAGGCGGCGGACATCGGCGCTTTCTAACACCTCGTGGCCGCGGGGGAAGAGGCCAAGGCCAGCTCGGCGCAACGAGAAAACCCGGCCAAAGCCGGGTCTTTGTTGGGCTCGCGCCGCCCCGAGGGGCGCGCCGGATTCAGCCTGGCGAGGGCTCAGGGCGCGCCGCAGGCCAACCAAGCCGCGAGGTCCCGACGCTCCTGCAAGGAAGGGAATGCCGCGCCGGTCGCCTCGGGCGGCGGCATGAAGGCGTTGGTCACCTCGTCGGTGGCGGCCGCCCAAGCGTCGATGTCGTCGGCCAGCATCTGGATGTCGGCTTGGGTGTCGTAGTCGACCCCGACCGGCGCGTCGAAACGGTCGTCCCCGGTCACGGTCGAGGCGTGGCAGGCCGTGCAGTAGTCATCCATGAAGGCCTCGCCGAAGTTCTCGTAGGTGAGGGTGTTCGCGGGATCGCACTGGGCCCCGGTGGGGGTCGGCTGCGGATCGCCGGTGTCCGACTCGGAGTCCGACGACTCGCCGTCGCCGTCGCCACTCGAGCCGCTGTCACAGGCCGGCACGCCAGCGAGCAGCGCGAGGCCGAGCGTAAGAGAAGCGAGTTGTCGTGGAGCCAAAGCGAAGCGCATGTTCACGGACACAGTTTACGGTAAGGCCGGCCACTGGGAACAGTTCTCGACCAATCCAGGCCGTGCGGCCAGGCTGCCCTCGACGTGGAGCCACACGTAATCCGACTTACGGGGTGGATCGCGCGCACGTCGGGCAGAGCTCCGCGTCCCTTTCGGCTCGAGCCCCGCGCCTTCGGCACGCGCGATCTCGGTCACCTGGCCGCGTCGCCACTGCGTAATTCCTCGCGCACCCCGGTGACGCTCTTGCACAGCTGCGCTAACATCGTCCCGTGCCCAAGCCGAGCCGACGCATATTGCCCGCGCTGCTCGCGGCCGCGGCGCTTTGGACGGCCCCCGCGCTGGCCAACAACCCACCCGCGAGCGAGACCGCGCAGACCTTCGATCTGCGCTCCCTACACGCCACCTATCGCTACGTAGGCGGTGAGAAGCAAAAAGCCGCCATCGCCAAGGCCATCGACGCAGGCATCGAGCCCCTGCCGGCCGGCCTCAAGGACATGGCCCACAAGCGCATCTCCAAGAGCCAGCAGGCCTGGCCGACGATGCGCATCGACATCGAGGGCGACGACATCAAGGTGGACCGCGGGCCCGAAAAGCCCGTCCACACCACCGCCGCGAGCCCCAAGTACATCCAGACCAACAAAGGCGAGCGCTACGTGTGGCGCCAGCGCGTGAACGGTCGGACCTTGGCCCAGGACGTCACCGGCGTCGGCAACAAGACGACGATTCGCTATCGCTTCAACGAAGACGGATCCCGCCTCACCTTCAAGATCTCGATCGACGCGACCCTCCTGCCCGCGCCGATCACCTACAAGCTGACCTACGCGCGCATCGACTGAGTCGCGCGACACGCTGGCTACACCGCCTCGGGCGGACGACGGGCGCGCATCGAGCGCCCGTCTTCGTTGGGGCCGCCTTTGTTCGAGCTAGGTGGATTGGTAGCTTGCGCGGGCGATGGCCTGGCTCAGCCCTGCCCTTTGGATCTCGGCCGCTCTTTTTGCCTGGGGACCGGCTCACGGAAACTCGGGGAGCTCGGAGGTGCCGCCCGCAAAGTCGCGCGAGCAGGCGACCGTCCTGTACACCCCGAGCGATCCCTTTCGGCAGCTCGAAGAGATCCTCCCCACGCCGACCTCGGTTCGGTCCCCCAGCGGGGCGCCCGGCCAGCGCTACTGGCAACAAGAGGTCGACTACGAGATCGAAGTCGCCATCGACGAGTCGGCCCACCGCCTGAGCGGCTCCGAAACGATCACCTACCAGAACAACTCGCCGGACGAGCTGCGCTACTTGTGGCTGCAGCTCGACGCGAACATCTACGCCCCGGACGCGGACCGTCAGCTGACGGCCACCGCGCCGAACTTCGATCGCCTCCCCTACCGCTCGCTCGAACGCATGTTGGCCTCGGCCGACTTCGACGGAAGCGTGAAGCTGACGCGAGTGGCGTGGCGCAAAGGAGAGCTCGCCCACACCGTCGTCGGCACCATGCTGCGCGTCGAGCTCCCCAAGCCGCTCGCCCCCGGCAAGCGCTTCAGCTTCGAGATCGACTGGAACTACGCCATCAACGACACCCGCACCGTCCCAGGGCGAACCGGCTACGAGCACTTCGACGATGGCAACGACATCTTCGAGATCGCGCAGTGGTTCCCGCGCATGGCCGCCTACAACGACGTGACGGGCTGGCAGCACAAGCAGTTCTTGGGCCGGGGCGAGTTCACCCTCGAGTTCGGCGACTACGACGTCGAGATCACCGTGCCCGCCGACCACCTCGTGGCCGCCACGGGCGAGCTGGTCAACGAAAAGAAGGTCCTCACGCGTGAGCAACGCGAGCGCCTCGATCGCGCGCGCGAGGCCGACGCCCCGGTGTTCATCGTGACCCCCGAAGAGGCCAAGCAAAACCAAGCCAAGGTCGCCAAGGGCACCAAGACCTGGCGTTTCAAGGCCGAAAACGTCCGTGACTTCGCTTTTGCCAGCTCGCGCAAGTTCATCTGGGACGCCCAGGGACACGACGGCCGCGCCGACGCGACCCCCGACGGCAAGGCGGACCCCGATGCCAAGCGCGAGGTGATGGCGATGAGCTTTTATCCGCTCGAAGGCGAGCGGCTCTGGTCCAAGTACTCGACCCGCGCCATCGTGCACACCCTCGAGGTGTACTCGAACTACACCTTCGACTACCCCTACCCCACCGCGATCTCCGTCAACGGACCCGTGGGCGGGATGGAGTATCCGATGATCAGCTTCAACGGCCCGCGCCCGGAGGCCGACGGCACCTACTCGCGGCGCACGAAGTACGGGCTGATCTCGGTCATCATCCACGAGGTTGGCCACAACTACTTCCCGATGATCGTCAACAGCGACGAACGTCAGTGGACCTGGATGGACGAGGGTCTCAACACCTTCTTGCAGTACTTGGCCGAGCAGGCCTGGGAGCCCGGCTACCCCAGCCGCCGCGGCGAGCCCCGCGACATCGTCGAGTACATGGCCTCCGCCCACCAAGTGCCGATCATGACCAACTCGGAGTCGCTGCTGCAGTTCGGCAACAACGCCTACGCCAAGACCGCGACCGCCTTGAACGTGCTGCGCGAGACGGTACTCGGGCGCGAGGTCTTCGACTACGCCTTCAAAGAGTACGCGCGGCGCTGGCGCTTTCGGCGGCCGATGCCCTCGGACTTCTTTCGCACGATGGAAGATGCCTCGGGCGTCGACCTCGATTGGTTCTGGCGCGGCTGGTTCTACAGCACCCTGCACGCGGACCAGGCCGTCGTCGGCTGGACCGAGTACACGATCGACAGCCGCGATCCCGAGGTCGAAAAGGGCCGGCAAAAAAGCGAGCGTGAGGCCACGCCCGAGAGCCTCTCCGAGCGACGCAACCGTTCGATGCGGCGCCTGACCGACGAGCTGCCGGAGCTCAAGGACTTCTACAACGACTACGACGAGCTCGACGTCACCTCGCGCGACAAGACGCGCTACCGCGAGCTTCTCGACGGCCTCGAGCCCGACGAACGCACACTCTTGAGCCGCAAGGAGCGCTTTTTCGCCATCGACATCGAAAATGTCGGCGGGCTGATCATGCCTGTCATCCTCGAGCTGCACTGGGCCGACGGCAGCCGTGAAGAGCTGCGGATCCCAGCCGAGATCTGGCGCCGCAACGCGCAGCGCGTGACGAAGCTGGTCATGGGCACCCAGGCCTTGGTCTCCGTGCGCGTCGACCCCCACCTCGAGATCGCCGACGTCGATCTTGCGAACAACAGCTGGCCGCCAGAGCCCACGAAGACGCGATTTCAGCTCTACCGCGACGACAAAGGCCCGAACCCGATGCAGGAGGCGGCCCAAAGTGCGGCGCAGGAGAGTGAAGCGCCGTGAGCCTGACCCGTCGCGATTTCGTGCGCGCCGCCGGCGGGAGCCTCGTACTCGCGAGCTGGCCGCGCCGGGCCTTTGCGCACCCCGACCATGCCTCCTTGAGCGAGGCCCATCACCGACCGGCCCGACGGGTCATCGAGTTCAGCACCCGGGTCGCGCCCGAGGACATGCGGGCGGATCTTCGCGCCGCGCACCGTGATCCCGGCCCCCTGAGCGGGCTCGAGGCAGATCGCCTCGGCCGCCTCATGGCGGGGCGCTTGCGCAAAGCGGTGCGCTTGCGCGACCGCGAAGGCCTCGAGCGCCCGTTGATGTTGGTGGGCCACGAGTTCGAAGGCGAGGGCAAGTGGCTGTGGCTGCACTACCTCGTGGCCTGCGGCCCGGCCGACGATCTCTCCGGCTTCGAGCTCGCGCACACCCTCTTTTTCGACATCGCGCCCACGCAGACCAACACCGTCTTGCTGCACCACGGTGGACGCCGCGAGAGCCTCGTACTCACCCGTGATCGCCCGCGCGCCGAGATCTCCGTCCCCGACCCGCGCCTTCGCTAAGCTTCGCCCGTGGCGCGCTCCTCGATCCTCTGGGCTTTGGCCCTGGCGCTCACGCTCGCCTTCGCGGTGCTCGCCTCCACCGTCGGCCCGGGTGACTTTTCGATCGCGGAGCTGCTCGAGGTCTACCGCGGCGGGGGCTCGCCCCAAGCCCGTGGCATCTTGTGGGAGCTGCGGACGCCACGCGTGGCTCTCGCCTTGGCGGTGGGCGCGGCCCTGGGCGCCGCCGGTGCGCTGACCCAGGGCCTGTTTCGCAACCCGCTGGCCAGCCCCGGCGTCTTGGCCCTGCCGACGGGCAGCGCGCTGGCCGTGGTGCTGGGCTTCGCCCTCGGCCTCGACGCCGAGGCCCTGTGGGTCACGCCCCTGCTCGCCTTTGTCGGAGCGAGCGGCTTTTTGCTGCTCTTGTTCGGCGTCGCGGGCCGACGGAGAGACTCGAGCTTTTTGCTGCTGGCCGGCGTCGCCCTGGGCGCGCTCGGCGGTGCGGCCATCAGCTGCACCTTGGCCTTCAACCTCGACAAGTGGGATCTGTCGCGGCGGGCCATGGCCTGGCTGCTCGGCAGCTTCGACGGTCGCGGCTGGTCGCACCTGAGCTGGAGCGGGCCACCGATCTTGCTCGGGCTCATGCTGGCCGTCGCCCTGCACCGCGGCTTGGACCTTCTGTTTTTGGGAGAGGACACGGCGGCGAGCCTCGGCGTGCGGCAGTCGAGATTTCGCTGGCTGACGGCGGGGACGATCGCGTTGCTCGTGGGCGCCGCGACGGCGGCGGTCGGGGCGCTGGTCTTCGTCGGACTGATCGTCCCTCACGTCGCGCGCTGGCTGGTGGGCCCCTTGCACCTGCGCTTGATCCCTGCGAGCGCCTTGTTGGGCGGCTGGCTGGTGCTGGCCATCGACACCGTCGGCCGCGCGCTCAGCCCGACCTTCTTGGCTCCGGGGGCGCTCACCGGGCTTTTGGGCGGCACCTTCTTTTTGGTCTTGCTGGCGCGACACCGAGGAGAGGCCCTATGACCAAGGCACCTCGCCTGTCTGCACGCGCGCTCGGCTTGGCCTTGCCCGCAGGCCGTCCTTTGGTGACGCGGCTCGAGCTCGAGCTGGCGCCCGGCGAGATCTTGGCCGTGATCGGTCCCAACGGTGCCGGCAAGACGACCCTCTTGCGCACCTTGGCGGGGCTGCGCGCGGCCAGCGAGGGGAGCGGCCAGCTCGACGCGCGCCCGCTGTCGGCCGTCCCCGATCGAGAACGGGCGCGGGCCATCGCCTACCTGCCCCAAGGCGGCGAGGTCCCCCCTGCCTTGCGCGTCGACGAGGTGGTGATGCTCGGCCGCGCGCCGCACCAGTCGTGGTGGGGCAGCCCCGGAGCCGAGGACCGGCGGGCCGTGGCCGAAGCCATGACCCAGTGCGAGGTCGAGACGCTGGGCGCCCGACGCATCGGCACCCTCAGTGGCGGCGAGCGTCAGCGGGTGATGCTCGCGCGCATGATGGCCACGCGGGCTCCCCTGCTCATCCTCGACGAGCCGACCACGGCCTTGGACGTCGGGCACGCGCTGCGATGTTTCGAGCTGCTCACGCGCTTCGCGGCCGAGGGGCACGCCGTGGTCATCGCGGTGCACGAGCTCGAGCAGGTCCGCCGCTTCGCCGATCGCGTCTTGTGTCTGCACGGCGATGCCGAGGGCGGCTGGACCCTCGGGGCGGTCGACAAGGTCTTGCGCCCCGAGATTCTCGACCGGGTGTTCAAGGTGCGGACGCGTGCGGAGGGCGAGCGTCTGCACTTCGATCTCCCCGAGAGCGCGTCGCTAGCTCGGGACTAGCGCCCCCGGTACTCGCCGTCTCGACGCTCGACGAAGGACTTCACCCCCTCGGCGAAGTCCTCGCTCGCGGCCAGGGCCTTCAGCTGGGCGTCGAAGGCCGCGACGGCGGCGGCGGGTCCTTCTTCGACGAAGGTCGCGGCCGAGTCCCGCGTCGCGCCTACGGCCAAGGGGGCCTGGGCGGCGATCCGCTGGGCCACGGCCCGCGCGGCCGCCTCGACCTCCTCGGCGGGGTGCAGGGCTTGCACGAAGCCGATCCGCAGGGCCTCTTCACCGTCGAACTCGTCGCCGGTCAGCAGCCAACGCATCGCGTTGCCCCAGCCGGCGCGCTCGACCATGCGGATCGTCGCGCCCCCAAAGGGCATGAGCCCGCGCTTGACCTCGATCTGGCCAAAGCGAGTGTCCGGCGTGGCGAAGACGATGTCGCAGGCCAACATGAGCTCGATGCCGATCGTGAAACAGATGCCCTTGACCGCGGCCACCACCGGCTTGCGCCGCCGCGGCTCCGTCAAGCCGAGGGGGTCCATCGCCCCGGACGGGATGAGCGGCTGGGTGATGTCGAAGCGGTCGAGCTGCAAGCCCGCCGTGAAGTGCTTGCCCTCGGCGCGGACCAGGGCGCACCACAGTTCGGCGTCGGCTTCGTAGGCGGCGAAGGCCTCCGAGAGCTGCACCAACATCTCGGGGGTGAAGCCGTTGTACTTGGCGGGTCGGTCGATCACGATCTCGAGCAGGTGCCCGTCGCGGTGAGTCCGGATCCGTCCTTCGGGGGGCGCGTCGCTGGCCATGCCCGAGTGTACGCACCCGCGCCGCACAAAAGCGCTTGGGTCTGCGCGTCAAACGCGAGATCCTCGGCCATGCTCCGCCTCTCGCTGCTCACCTTCGCCTTGTCCAGCTTCGTCGGGTGCAAGAGCGAGCCCACACCCGCGCCCGTGGACGCCCCCGACCCCACTGCGGCCGAGCCTCCCCCGGTCGAAGGCGGCGAAGCCCCGGACGAGGCCCCAGACCAAGACGGCCCCGCGGAAGGTGCGGAGGGCGAGGACGAAGCCGAGGCCGATGCCGGCGCCGGCCCGGCCCCTCAGTGTGGCGGTTTCGCCGGGCGCCCCTGCCCCGAGGCCATGAACTGCGTCGACGATCCCAGCGACGAGTGTGATCCCAAGCAAGGCGGGGCCGACTGCGGGGGGATCTGCGTCGAGGCGCAGTGCGACGACCCGCGGCGCCAGTACAAAAGCCGCGACCCCTCGATCTGCGCGCGCATGAAGTTCGGCTGCGACGAGGGCCAAAGCTACTTCGGCGACGCCTGCGGCTGCGGCTGCCTCAATCCGGCCTGAGCTCCGGCCTGAGCCCCGGCCTGAGCTGGGCGCCTCAGTCGCCCGCCGGCTCCGGCAGCTCGATCTCCGCTTTGACCTCGCGCGCCCACTGCTCGAGATCTCCGCGGGTCTTCTCGAGCTCGGCGCCGGTCTTGGCCAGTCGCTCGAGGTGCTTTTTGAGCAGCTCTTTGCCGCGACGCAGGCGACTTTTGACCGTGCCCAGCGGGATCTCGAGCACATCGGCGAGCTCTTGGCCCTCGAGCCCCTCCCAGTAAAAGAGCTCCAGCGCGACCTGCAAGTCGAGGGGGAGACGCGAGAGCGCCTCGAAGAGCAGCTTGTTCTCGCGGCGCTTCACCTCGAGCTGCGAAGGGCTGGCGCCGGCGTCGTGGATCGAGTGCTCGGCCGGATCGAAGAGCGCCCGCTCGCGCCGGAGCCTGCGCAAGTGACCGTAGAGCTCGTTGCGGGCGATGGCGAAGAGGTAGGTGCGAAAGCTGGCCTCGCCCCGGAAGCGATCGCGCGATCGCACCAATGCCAACATGGTGCGCTGAATCAGGTCCTGGGCCTCCTCTCCGAGCTTGTTGGCGAAGAATCGATACAGGCTGTCGAAGTGGCGTCGCAGCAGCTGCGAACCCGCTTTCGCATCACCCCCGCGCCAGGCCTCCAGGAGCTCGAAGTCGGTGACCACCGCAGCGATGCTACCATCGCGAGCGGGAAGATGGAGCGCGAGCGAGACCCCGTTGGTGGCCCGATCGCCGCGTCCAATCGCGCCGCAGACGAGGCCCCCGAAGGTCACACCCTGGAGCTCGCGGCCCCCGAGGTCGAGGGCGTGGGCCGCGACTTGATGCTCGCGCAGCTCGAAGCGAGCTTGTTCGGATCGGCCGAGGCGCAGCCCTTTCGGGTCGGTCGCTTCACCATCCTCGAAAAGCTCGGAGCCGGGGGCATGGGGGTCGTGCATGCGGCCTTCGATCCGGATCTCGAGCGGAAGATCGCCATCAAGTTCGTGCGCGACGACGTGGCCGACGCCGAGGGTCGAGCGCGTGCTCGCTTGCTGCGAGAGGCCCAAGCCCTCGCGCGCCTCGATCACCCCAACGTCGTCTCGGTCTACGACGTCGGCGCCTACGAGGGCGGCATCTACATCGCCATGGAGTTCGTGCGGGGAACCTCCTTGCGCGACTGGGTCGAGGACGGCTCGCCCACGACCCAACAGATCCTCGACGCCTACCTGCAAGCGGGGCGCGGGCTGGCGGCCGCGCACGAGGCGGGGATCGTGCACCGCGACTTCAAGCCCGACAACGCGATCTTGGGCGACGACGGTCGCGTGCGCGTGCTCGACTTCGGGTTGGCCGCGAGCGAGCTCGAAGCGTGGTCATCCGAGGATGACCTGACGCGCGAAGCGCCCGCCGACGAAGCCGAGGGCACCGGCCGTTTCTCGCAGACCCTCACCCGCACGGGCGCCGTGATGGGCACGCCCTTGTACATGGCCCCCGAGCAGCACCGTGGCGAACGGGCCGACGCGCGCAGCGACCAGTTCGCCTTTTGCGTCTCGCTTTGGATCGCGGTCTACGACCGGCGCCCCTTCGCGGGTCAAAGTCTCGCGGACTTGGGCGAAGCGGTCGGCGCCGGCCGCCTGCAAAGCCCCCCCAGCGGCACCAAGGGGGTCCCCAAGCGCGTCCGCCAGGCCCTCGAGCGCGGCCTCGCGGCGGATCCCAAGGACCGCTTCGAGCGACTCGAAGACCTCTTGCTCGAGCTCGACACCGGTGGGCGTCGCCGTCGCGTGGGGCTGTGGGCCGGGGCCGGGCTGAGCTTGGCCGCGATCGCTGGGGGCATCATCGCCTGGCAGGTCAAAGCGAGGGCCGAGCCTTCCGTGTGCGAAACGGCCCTCGCCGACATCGATCGGATCTGGAACGAGGCGCGGCGCATGGACGCGACCGCCCACCTCGGCGGAGCGGCGGTCGCCGGCACCTGGACGAAGGTCGCCGCCGAGCTCGACGCTTACACCGGAAAATGGCGCAGCGCCGTGCAGGGCCTGTGCGCGCAAGAGGAGTTCGACTTCGATCGCATGAGCTGCCTCGAGTGGCGGCGACAAGAAGTCGAGACGGTGGCCGAGATCTTGCTCGAGCTCCCCGCCGATCAGCTCCACCTCGTGGCCGAGGCCGTCGGGAGTTTGACGCCGATCGAGAGCTGCACCGACGCCCGGGCCTTGCGGGTGCTGCCCCCGCCCCACCCCGACCCCGAGACGCGCAAGGCCCTGCAGGGGATCCGTTTGGATCTCGCCCGCGCACGCGTGCTGCAAAAATCGGGGCGCCACGACGAAGCACTGCGTACCGCTCACGCAGCCGACGACGCCGCACGCGGCCACGCCGACGCCGGAACGCAGGCCGAAGCCGCCCTCTTGCTCGGTGAGATCTACGTCGAATCCGGCCGCCTCGACGAAGCCGAGGCCTACCTCGAAAAGGCCGTCGATGCGGCCGAGTCCGGCGCGCACGACATCGTGCGGGCGCGCGCCCTGGCCGACCTCGTCGGCCTCGTCGGCTTCGCGCGGGGCGAGCCGACCGCCCGCCTCGAGGCCCGATTTCGGGCCTTGCACGACCGGATCGGCGAGCTCCCGTCACGCGCCTACGCCGACTTCTCGAACAGCTTGACCATGACGCGCCTCGGACACGGCCAGCTCGAGGCGGCCGAGTCCGCCGGCCGCGAGGCCCTCGCCGAGGCGAAACGACTGGGTATCGATCCCACCTTGGCCGAGGCCCAGCTCGCGCTCACCTTGACCTTGCTCGGTCGCTACGACGAAGCCGGCAAGATGCTCGACGCGATCCTCGAACGCATCGATGACCAGCATCCCAAAGCGGTGATGGTCTTCGGCATCGCGGGGATTCAGCGCGGCTTCGCGGGCGAGGACGCACGTGCGTTGCAGCTCTTCGAGCGCGCCCTCGCCCTCGAGTCGCGTCGTGCCCTGCGACAGCCCCACTATCGAGCGATCGTCGGCACCTACCTCGCCACCAGCTTGGATCGCCTCGGCGAGTTCGAGCGGGCGGTGCAGACCCAAGAGGCGTCCATCGCCGCCTTGCGCAAGCTGTGGGGCGAAGGTCACACCTCCTTGGGCCGGGCCCACCACCAGTTCGGCACGACCTTGGCCGACAACGGTCGCTGGGGGCGCGCCCGCGAGAGCTTTCAGCGCAGCATCGAGATCTGGAGCGTGACCCACGGCCCCGACTCGCGCGCCGTCGCCCAACCCGAGACCGGCCTCGCGCGGGTGCTGCTCCACGAAGGGCGAGACGCCGAGGCCCTGCGCATCCTCGAAGCTGCGATGCGCAAGCTCGACCAAGGCAGCGGGCATCCCGCAGAAGACGCCCGAACTTGGTTTCACCTCGCGCGTGCGCTGCAACGGACCGGCGGAGATCCGCGTCGGGCGCAGACGCTGGCACAACGCGCCTTGGATGCTCTCGAAGCGCTCGGCCCCGGCTATGAGCACGAGCGCGAGCAGATCCGGACCTGGCTGCGCGACCCCGCGGCCGACCCGCCAGATCCTCAAAACGCCCCACCCGGCGACCCATCTAATTGACGCCCTGGCCGTGGATGAAAGGTAGGCTCGCCGCATGCGCGAGGGCGCCACACCGCCGGGCTCCCATGCCCCCCTCGCCGTGGCGCACCTGCGACCCGAGAGCGCGACGGCCAAGGTCGAGGCCATCGACCAAGAGCTGGCCCAAGTGCTGGCCCAAGCCTTGGGCCAGCCACCCAGCGTGCTGCTCTTTTTTGCCTCGAGTCGACTCGACTTCGACGCGCTCGCCGACGCCTTGGCGGCCCGCTACCCACGCTGCACCGTCGCCGGCTGCACCACGGCCGGAGAGATCGGCGCGCTGGGTTGTGCGAGCCAAAGCGTCAGCGTGCTCGCCCTCGGCGCGCCGGCCCGGGCCCACGCCGTCGTGCTCGAGTCGCAGCGGAGCTTGACCTTCGAACGGGCGGCCGCCGTGGCGGCCAACTTCGATCGACTCGTGCAGCACGAGGCACCCACCCACCCCGCCGAGCGCGTCATCTTGACCTTGACCGACGGCCTCTCGGGCTCGGAGGAACACCTGCTCGCGGCGCTCGGGGCCGGCCTGCCGGGGATCCCCATCGTCGGCGGCAGCGCCGGCGACGACTTCAACTTCGAGCGCACCCGCGTGGCCTTGAACGGCCAGGTCTCCTCGGGCGCGGCCTTGGTGATCTTGCTCGAGGCGGCGCGCCCGGTCGTGACCTTCGCCGAACACCACTACCGCCCCGAAGGCGAGCCCGCGGTGGTCACGGCGGCCGACCCCTCGACCCGCCGGGTCCTGCGCGTCGACGGACGCCCCGCCCGCGAATGGTTCCTCGATCGCCTCGACCTCGATCCCACGATGAGCGTCGAGGCGCTGCGCGCCCATCTCGAAGCCCACCCCGTCGGTTTTGGCATCCGGGCCGGCGACCGCTACTACATGCGCGGCGTGATGAGCGTGAAAGAGGACGCGCTGCTGATGGGGGGGGCGCTCGAGCGCGGGGCGATCATCCACCCCATGCGTGCGGGCGACCTCATCGCCTCGACCCGCGACGGCCTCGAAGCTGCGCGCGCCCGCGTGGCCGCTCCGGGTGCGACCTTGTTGTTCAACTGTGGCGGCCGGATCTGGGAGGCGCGCGCCCATGGCCTGATGGACGAGCTCTCCGACGCGCTGCGCGGGGAGAGGGTCGCCGGCTTCACCACCTACGGCGAACAGTTCGGGCCGCTGGTGGTCAACCACACCCTGACCGGCCTGGTCTTTGGGGGTGGGGCATGAGTGCCGAGGAGCTCGAGGCGCTGCGCTCCGAGCTCGCGCGCAGTCGCGAGATCATCGCCGTCTTGCGCGAGCGCGCGGAGCTCGACGCCAAGTACCGCGACCTCGAGGGCGACTCGGCCCGGGCCGCGATCATGAACCTCGAGCACACGGTGGCCGAGCGGACGCACGAGCTCGCGCGCTCCGAGGCGCGCCACCGCAGCCTCTTCGAGCACGGGCCCAGCTTGGCCATGACCGTCGAGGCCGATGGCCGCATCACGCGGGCCAACGCCCGGGCCCGCCGGGGCATCGGCGGCGACATGGTCGGTCGCAGCTTGCAAGAGCTCTTCGTGCAGGAGATCCGCGAGCGCGTGTGTGGCCTTCTCGAGCGCGGCGAAGGCGAGCTCGACGCGTTACCGCTGGCCGACGGTCGCCGCATGGACCTCGTGGTGACGCGGACCCTCGACGATGCCGCGGGGCAGCGCCAGGTCCATTTGCGCGACGTCACCACCTCGGTTCGCCTACGCAAAGAGCTGCAGCACGCCCGCCGCCTCGCCGCCATCGGCCACCTCGCCGCCGGCGTCGCCCACGAGATCAACAACCCCCTCGCGGTGGTCGAGCTCGGCTTGCGCGAGCTTCGCAGCGCGGTGCAGCCCGGCGCCGAAGGCCAGGTCGGCGAGCTGCTCGCGCACACCGATCGGATCGCGCGGATCGTCTCGAACCTTCACACCTTCGCGGAGCCTCGCGAGCCCGAGCTCGAGAACCTCGACATCGCCGAGGTCGTAGAGGCGTCCGTGCAGATCGCCGCTGCCGCCCTCGGCCCCGTCGAGGTGGAGCGCAGCCAGATCGAGCCGGATCTGCGTGCCCTGGCCGATCGCCGACAACTCGAGCAGGTCTTCGTGAACTTGCTCTCCAACGCCGCGCGGGCGATCGGCGACCGAGGGTGCATTCACATCGAGGGCCGACACGTGGGCGGCTGGGCGCGGATCCGCGTACGCGACGAGGGGCCCGGCATCCCCGAGAACCTGCTCGAAGATGTCTTCACCCCCTTCGTGCGTGGCCGCGAGGGCGAGGGCCCGCAGATGGGACTGGGCCTGTCGATCAGCTGGGGCCTGATTCAAGAGAACGGCGGCCGTCTGCGCGCCGACAATCACCCCGAAGGCGGTGCCCGCTTCGAGATCGAACTGCCCCGGCCGGCCCCCGAACAACGACCGGCCCCCGAACAGCTCGCCGGCGAGGCCCAGAGCCCACGCCCCCACAAGCTGCGGATCTTGTGTGTCGAGGATGAGGCGGTACTGCGGCGCACCCTCTTGCGTCTCTTGCAGGTCTTCGGTCACACGGCCAGCGGCGTGGGGACGGCCGAAGACGCCCTCGACCGTCTGCACGAAGAGGACTTCGACGCCATCATCACCGACCTGCGCTTGCCGGGGATGGATGGCGAGGCGCTGCGCGCCGAGGTCGCGCGCGCCCACCCTCCCTTGGCCGATCGCATCATCTTGATGAGTGGTTTTTTCCGCGAAGACGCCGCCCCCGACAACTACCTTCAAAAGCCCTTCAGCGCCGAACAGCTTCAGTCGGCGCTGGCTCGCTTGGCCGCCCGCATCGACGCCGGCAGCTCGGCCAACACCTTGGAGTAGGCGACATCGCGGGCCGCGAAGATTTCGCCTTGGCGTCGGGCTTCGGCGGCGAGGCGCTCGATCTCAGTCTCGAGCTCCGTGACCCGCTTCCCGGTGCGCTTGTTCGCATCTGAACGCTGGCCGCTCGCCGCGAGCGCCTTCAGATCTGCGCGTCGCCGCTCGAGCTCGGCCAGCGCTTCGCTGCGCTCGAGGTCCGCGGCCGCCATGGCTTCCCGCGCGGCTTCGGAGGCCTTTCGCTCGACGAGGGCACGCCGCAAGATCTCGCGCGTGCGCGCCGGAAGCTTGTCGTCTTCGATCCATCGCTCGAGGGTCGCGGCGCTGGTGCCGGCGGGTGAGTGCGCGCGCGAACCGGCCGTCCCTGCGGTGACCTCGGCCACGCCGTGATTGCGCCCGGGGGCCTCCACCCGGACCAGCGCCTCCCCGCGCTCGGGATCCCAGTCGAGCTGCGCCTCGCTCTCGATCTTTGCGTTGCGGGGCAGGTGCAAGGCGACGTAGGCGTTGCGCGTCCGCCCCGCGCGGTTGTCGATGCGGATCTCGATCCGCGTGCGGTCGACGTAGTGCTCGTGCAAGGTCCCGTCGATGAAGAGCAGCTCGCGGCGCTCCTCGCCGAGGCTCTTTTCTTCGCGGCTGAGCTCGACGTCGAGATCGCGACCAAAGCTCAGGTAGCGGGGCTCGCCCGGCTTGAGCCGGTCCAAGGTGGCCTCGCCGGCGAAGCCCCCGTCGGCGAAGAGCGCCACCGTCCCCGCCGGGAGACTTTGGGGCGTGCTGTTGACCAGCCGCAGGCCATGCATCGGGCTCTCGCCGTCTTCGTAGAACAAGGTCACGCTCTGGGCGTCGACCGCTTGGGCGAAGACCGGCACCAACGCGGAGTGGTGCGCCTCGAGATCGATGGGGTCGCGCAGGTGGTAGACGAACTGCGCCTCGGACTCGCTGCCGTCGGCCTGGGCGAAGTCGGCCAGATCGCCGAGCTCGAGCGAGCCCCCCGACACGCTGCCCGCCTGGCCCAGACCGATGCTTCCGTGAGCCGTACCGCCGCCGCCCGCGCCGCGGCCCACGAGGCCCATCCCGCCGGCGCCGATCGACCCCGATCCATAGCCGTAGCCCCAGGCCTGCCCCGTGCCATCCGCCCACATGCCGTCCGGCGTCTCGAGGGCGAGCTGCGGCACCGTGTAGAGGTCCACCTCGGGCGCGCGCAGCTCACGACGCGCGTAGCGTGGGGCCGCGAGAGGAAACAAAAAGGAGGTCGGCTCGCCGTTGGCCAGCTCGATCTGCACGTCCTTCCACGCTTCGTCGGTGTCGTTGTGCACCAAGGCCCAGGCCTGCATCAATGCTTGGCCATCGTCCGTCAGCACCACGCGGTAGCTGGTGCGCCACACCGGGGCCTCGGCCACGTAGCCGAGCTCCACGCGCCCGCTGCGCTCGACGGCCAAGCTCAGATCGTGGTTGCGTTGCGCGCCTTGGCGCGAGAGCGAAGAGGACGCGAGCTCGATGCGCTCCGCCGCGCCCGCCTCGAGCGGACGCACCTGCTCGACCTCGTCGGTCTTCATGCGTCGCAGCGAGCCGTCTTCGTCGAGCACGACCAGGTTCCACTGCGGCTCCACC
>JAUIJR010000404.1 GCA_030431075.1 Polyangia bacterium
CAAGGCCCAAGCCAGGGCCTCGGCCGCCTCGGCGTCGAGACCCTCGGCCTCGACTTGCTCGAGCTCGGCCAGCGTGGGGATCCGACCGGCCAAAAACAAGGTCGTGCGCGTGAGCTGCTCGGGCGGACGCAGCTGCCGGTAGCTCTCGCCCTCGACTGGGTCGCCGACCTCGCTGATGTACAAGAATGACGGCGCTTGCAGCAGCGCCATCAGCTCGTACTTCAGGCCGACGCGAAACTCGTCCTCGCCCCAGACCCGCGCGTCGACCCCGATCTGCGCGTAGCGAGCACGCTCGGCCTCGTCGAGAGGACGACGAAACAAGGCGTGGCCCAAGCGCTGCGCGACCTGGGCGTAGCAGTCGTCGCTCGGCGCCGCCTCGGCCACACAGGGGACCATGGCGGCCAGGGGCCCCGCCGCGAACTCGGCGTCCTCGACGACCGCGCCGGCGATCGCGGTGGCCGAGAGCTCGTACTGTTCGATGTCGGTGTCCGACAAGCTCAGCTCGGCCGCCCCGACCGCGTCGAAGTCGTGCAAGGAGTGATCGACCGGGGGCTCGGCGACGGCGGCGGCGGCCGGACCCAAGAGGGTCTCGACGCTCGCTTGGTACTGGCGCCCGAGCAACAAGCGGGCCCCGCCCGCAAAGGGCTCGACCTCGGGCTCGAGCTCGCCTTCGTCGTCGCTGCCTTGGGCTTCGCCGGGGTTACCTCCGCCACACGCGGCGAGCCACAAGCTCGTCGTCATGGCCAGCGCACGCCCGCGGGGTCGAAGATTCGACCCACAGCTTACGCGTAGCCAACGACCCAACACGCCGCGATTGTAGGGCGAGTCGGGCGCGCGGTGGGTCGAAAATCGCAGGGAGGGCGGCGGCTGCGGGCCGCGTAGGCCAGGTCACGACTTCGATCGCAAAGGATGCTCCGAGGCCGCACAGGGCCCGCTATCATCGCTTTCGTGGCTGAACTCAAGACGCAGCAGAACGACGCCAAGGTCGCCGACTTCCTCGACAAGGTCGCGGATCCGGGCAAGCGAGAGGACGCCTACGCGATCGCCGAGATGATGGCCGCCGCGACCGGCGAACCCGCGCGCATGTGGGGATCGAGCATCGTCGGCTACGGCACCTACACCTACACCTACGCCAGCGGCCGCAGCGGCGACTGGATGCAGGTGGCCTTTAGCCCGCGCAAGGCCAACTTGACCCTCTACATCATGCCGGGATTCTCGGCCTACGCCGGCTTGATGTCCAAGCTCGGCAAGTACAAGACCGGCAAGTCCTGCCTGTACATCAAGCGCCTCGCCGACGTCGACCAAGAGGTCTTGCGCGAACTGATCGCCGCTTCGGTCGCCGCCATCCGCGAGAAGTATCCGAACGCGAGCGGGGGGGCGAAGAAGAAAGCGGCTTCGAAGAAGAAAGCGGCTTCGAAGAAGAAAGCGGCTTCGAAGAAGAAAGCGGCTTCGAAGAAGAAAGCGGCTTCGAAGAAGAAAGCGGCTTCGAAGAAGAAAACCGCTTCGAAGAAGAAAACGGCTTCGAAGAAGAAGACCGCTTCGAAGAAGAAGACCCCGGCCCGCCACAAATAGGCGGCGGCTTCAGTCCAGCCAGGCGAGCATGGCGGCGACGGCCCTGTCCTGGGTCGCGCGGCTCTCTTTGGCGTAGCGGCCGTTGACCAGGATCGAAAAGCCGAGGGTGCGGCTGCCGTCTTTGGAGGCGGCGATACCGGTCAAGGCGGTGACGCCGGCCAGGGTGCCCGTCTTGGCGCGGACGCGACCACGGGCCCAAGCCAGGCGGTGGGTCAAGGTGCCTTCGCGGCCGAAGCCGGCGTAGCTGCTGAGCAGCTCGGCGCTCGCGCTGCCGTCGTCGTCGGCCAAGCTCACCAGGTCGACCAAGGCCGAGGGCGTCGCGCGGCCGCGACGGCTCAGGCCGCTGCCGTTGAAGAACTCGAGGGCGTCGGCTTCGTGGGCCAGCGCCGCGCCAAAGCGTTCGAGCAGGGCCAAGCCGGTCTCCCAGTCGCCCGGGCTGTCGCTCGCGCGCCAGGCCAAGGTGCGCAGCACCTGCTCGGTGGCGAAGTTGTTCGAGTACTTCATCGCGGCCGCGAGCACCTCGACCAGCGGGGCCGAGCGGTGGCGGGCCAGCACGCGCGCGCTTTGGGGGGCGCGGCCGAACTCGAAGCTCCAGTTGGTCGCGTCGATCCCCTGGGCTTCGAGCACGGAGACGAAGGCGTGCCCGGTGAAGCGGCCGGGCGCGTGGATGCGGCGGCGAAAGGACTGGGGGCGCGCGTTCGCTCGCAAGCCGCCGTGGACTTCGACCACGGTGATGTCGCCCTCGGCGTGGCTGTCGAGGCGAATTGCGCCGCGGCTGGCCGTGCGGGCGTGGTTGCGCAGCTCCACCTGGGCGCTGGGCGGAAAGCAGTCGACGCTGACAGGCGCGCCCGGCGTGGGCCCCGGCGCGACATGGATCTCGACCGTGTTGAAGTTGAGCGACAAGGCGCCGGTCGGGGCCAGGTACGCGGACTCGCCTTGGTGGCCGGCGACGCCGGGGGCGAAACGGCGCTCGGAAAAGGCGCTCTCGTCGATGACAAGGCGGCGCACTTCGCTGAGCGACTCGCGGTCGGTCACGCGCGAGGCGAGGGCGTGTAGATCGGCGAGCTGCAAGGTGGGGTCGCCCTCGCCGACGAGGTAGAGGGTGTCGCCCTGGAGCGCGACGCGGGTCTCGAAGCGGTAGTCGGCGCCCAGCAGCTCGGTGGCCGCGTGGGCGGTCAGGATCTTTTGGTTGCTGGCCGGGTTGAGGTGGTGGTCGCCGCGCTGGTCGAAGAGCACGCGGCCCGTCTCGAGCTCGCGGACGTGGATGGCGATGGCGCCCGGTTGGGGGTCGCGGGCCAAGACCGACGCGAGCTGCGCGGCGAGCTGAGGTTCGTGGCCCGGGCGGAGCTCACGCTTGCGCGCGCCGATCTCTTCGAGGCGCGACTGGATCCGTTGCGGCCAGTCGAGCGCGGCGCGCTCGGGGGCGGGAGCGGGGGCCGGGCCGCGGGTGGTCGTCGGGGTGAACGCCGGCGGGGCCGAGATCGACGCGGCGAGCGTCGCGGCGGGCGATTCCGCGTTTTGCGCACCTTGGGCCAGGCCGGCCGCGGCCAGGGCGGCGGCGGCGAGGAAGCTGGCGAGGTGGCGGGGGCGGATCACGGGAGGCAGGGTCTCGGCGGCAGCCCCAAATCGGGGTGCGCAGATGTCCTACATACTCCTGAGACGCCGGTGGCCCAAGAATTCGCCGTTTTTGGGGGCCCTCGCGACGAAGCCGCGAAGCTTCGAGCTCCGCGGCGTCGTTTGCGCACAGTCACTCACCGCGTCGAAGCGCAGCGAGGCCGGGCGGGGGCGCGAGGCGCCTACTTGCTGGCTTTGCCGGCCTCGATGGCGCGACGGATGCGAGCTTTGAGCTTCGCCTGACGGCGGCGGCGCTTCATCTTGGGGGTGCGACGGTTATCTCCACGTGCCATGTCGTCTGTCTTCTCTTTCGCCCCGAAGTGGGGGGCGCAGGATGGCCGAGGGCGAAGGCGGGGTCAAGGCCGGCCAGGGTCGCTCCGGGTGGAGGAATCGGCGGCCTTTGCGGCGAAGCGAGACAGCCTCGCGCGCGCGCTGTATACCCCAGCGGCCATGCTGGACATCAAGCGTCTGCGTGAGGAGCCCGAACTGATCGCCCGCACCCTCGAGGAGCGAGGCGTCCGCATTTTCGAGGATCTGGACGCGGAGGCTTCTACGGGCTGGGGCAAGGCAACGGCCGAGCGCTTGGTGGCCCTCGACGCCACCTACCTCGAGCACCTGCGCGAGGCCGAGGAGCTGCGCCAGGCCGCCAACGAGAACGCCAACGCCATGAAGGCGGTCGGCAAGCTGCCCAAGGCTGAGCAAGGAGCTGCGCGCGCACCTCTGATCGAGAAGGGCCGTGAGCTACGTGAGCGCGAGAAGGCCTGCACCGAGGCCGCCCAAGAGGCCCTCACGGCGCGCGATGCCGCGTGGCGCCAAGTTCCGAACCTCACGCACGCCGAGGTCCCGCGCGGTCACACCGACGCCGACCACGCCGAGCTTCGCCAAGTCGGCACGCGTCGCGACTTCGCGGCCGAAGGCTTCGAGCCCAAGGACCACCTGGCCTTGGCCGAGGCCCTCGACCTGGTCGACTTCGAGGCCGGAGCGCGCGTCGCCGGACAAAAATTCTACTACCTCAAAAACGAAGCGGTCTTGCTCGACCTGGCCTTGCAGCACTACGCGATGTCGGTCGCGCGCAAGCACGGCTTCATCTTGCACGCGACGCCCGACCTGGCGCGCACCGAGATCCTCGACGGCCTGGGCTTCAATCCGCGCGGGCAGTCGACGCAGGTCTACTCGGTGGAGAACTCGGACCTGTGCTTGGTGGGCACGGCCGAGATCACCTTGGGGGGCATGTACGCCGACCACATCCTCGAAGCCGAGCAGCTCCCCTTGTTGGTGGCCGGGCTCTCGCACTGCTTTCGCACCGAGGCCGGCTCGGCCGGCCAAGAGAGCAAGGGCCTTTACCGCGTGCACCAGTTCACCAAAGTCGAGCTCTTTGCCTTCGTCGAAGGCGAGCTCGAGGTGTCCGAAGCCATGCACGACCGCTTCTTGGCCATCGAAGAGGAGATCTTCAAAGGCTTGGGGATCCCCTTTCGCGTGCTGGACATCGCCAGCGGCGACCTGGGCGGGCAGGCCTTTCGCAAGTTCGACCTCGAAGCGTGGATGCCCGGTCGCGGCGAGTGGGGCGAGATCACCAGCACCTCGAACTGCACCGACTACCAAGCGCGCCGCTTGAAGATCCGCTACCGGCCCGAGGCCGTCGACGGCAAGAAGCAAAAGCCCCGCTACGTGCACATGCTCAACGGCACGGCCGTCGCCATCTCGCGCGCTTTGGTGGCCATCTTCGAGAACTACCAGCAAGCCGACGGCTCCATCGAGGTCCCCGAAGTTCTGCGCCCCTGGGTGGGGAGCGAGCGCA
>JAUIJR010000405.1 GCA_030431075.1 Polyangia bacterium
GGTCACGCCTTGCCTCGAAAAGGCGGGCTACGATCCGCAGGTCTTCGTCGACCTGCCCTTCGACCACATCTCCTACGGCAAGAAGGACGGACCGCGTCGCCTCTCGCGCCTGCGCAGCGCCAAGTCGCAGCTCGACAAGGCGATCAAAGAAGCGAAGCTGCCCGCGGGCGAGCTCGAGGCCGCGAAGGATCACCCCGAGACGAAACGCGCCTGGGAACGGTGGCACGAGCTCGATCGTGAGGTCGCCGTGATCCGCAACGCGCAGATCCGTCTGCGCTGCGAGCGGATGTTCGACACCAACGACGGCCGCGGAAAATTCAAAGCCGGTGACTTCGACTCGGCCACCACCCACGCGCTCGCGGCCTTCGAAAAGAAGCACGACGTGCGCGGCTGGGGTCACTTCAACCCCGACAACCTCGCGGTCTTCGCCCAGACGGCGCAACAAAGCGTCCACGCCCGCCTGCTTCGCGTGATCACCGAGCGCGTGGCCAACGGCGCGGGCATCCTCGAAGACGGCTCGGCCGCGCAGTGGAAGCCCGACTTTCGCTACAAAGACGCCCAAGGCAAGGAGCACGCCCTGGGCGACCAGCTCGGCGACTCGCTCGACGCCGCCGTCGCGGCCTTGGACATCGCCACGCCCGAGCGCGCGCGCGCCAGCATGGAAAAGTGGCGCGAGCTCGCCGGCGGCAACTTCGAGCAGCTGCTCGTCGCCGTCAAACTCCCCGCGCGTCCCGCCTACTACGCCGAGGACATGGACTTCGAGGCGGTCATCGATCGCGGTGACGTCTGGTACGAGTTCCCCTACGACGAAGAGGGCAACCGCAAGTCGCAGCCGCGCTCGCGCTACCCGCACCTCACCTTGTACGTGAACTACGAGGGCCAACGGATCCCCATCGTCCACTGGCGCACCACCATCGGCTCGTGGCGCAGCGAGATGCACGAGGGCAACGAGTGGTTCGCCTACAAGAACTCCGACGTGGGTCCCCGCGTATGGAAGGACATCATGGCCGCCCCGGCTTGGATCCCGCCGGCGAGCACGCCCACGCGCAGCTTGACCAAGCGCAAGTCGGTGAACGGCCGCTACAAACGGGTCGTCAACTACGACGAGACCGGCCCCGGGTACCAAAGCGCCTACGGCCTGGTGGCCGCCTACCACATCAAGCAGGTCACCCGCCGCGACGGCACGGTGGTCGAGCTCGACAACCAGATCCGCACCCACGGCAGCGTCGACTACATGTCGATCATGCGCCGCTACTCGCACGGCTGTCACCGCCTCTACAACATGAACGCGGTGCGGATGTTCTCTTTCGTGCTCCAGCACCGCGACTACCAACGTCACGGACAGCACGAGATCGGCTACCGCCGCGCCTTCGACTACGACGGCGAGCCCTACCACATGGCCATCGACACTCGCGGCTACCGCTACGAGCTGACGACGCCGATCCCGGTCGAGGTTCTCGAAGGCCGGGTCCGCGGCTCGGTGGCCAGCCCGATCGAAGAGATGATGCCCAAGCCCGGCGTCGACTACGGCCCGCCCCCCGACGCCGAAGCGACCGAGGGTGAACTCGGCGAACTCCCGGCCGGCTTTGGCCCCCCGCCCGGCGCCGGCGGTACGCCGATTGGTCGCATCAAAGATACGCCGCTGATGCCGCCGCGCCTGGGTGGCTCGCCCCCCGGCGCAGCTACGGGCAAGCCCGGACAATGATCGTCACGTGCCCGCCCCCTCGTGCGGGCGCCCCTGTGGTACGCCCACGGCCGTGAGCGACCAAGACTCCGGCTTCTCCGACGCCTACCAAAAGCATCTCGCCGACGCGCAGCGTCGCGAAGTGCTGCGGGCCCTCGCTCAACAGATCGATCTCGACACCGGCATCGGCCGCATCGTCGACGCCGCCGAAGCGCTCGGCTGGGGCGACGCCATGGGCCAGCTGAACCTCGCCGAGATCGTCGCCGCCTTGCGCGGTGACTTCGGCGAGCTGCTCGACGACGAAGCGGCCAACGACGCCGGCGGCCAAGTCGTCGACGTCTCGAGCCGGGTGGCGAGCCCGAAGAAGAAGGCTTCCAAGAAGAAGGCCGCTTCCAAGAAAAAGACCACGGCCAAGAAGAAGACCGCTTCCAAGAAAAAGGCCACTTCCAAGAAGAAGGCCGCTTCCAAGAAGAAGGCCACTTCCAAGAAAAAGGCCACTTCCAAGAAGAAGGCCGCTTCCAAGAAGAAGACCGCTTCCAAGAAGAAGGCCGCTTCCAAGAAGAAGGCCGCTTCCAAGAAGAAGGCCACTTCCAAGAAGAAGGCCACTTCCAAGAAGAAGGCCACTTCCAAGAAGAAGACCGCCAAGAAAAAGAAGACCGCCTCCAAAAAGAAGGCGACTTCCAAAAAGAAGACCGCCAAGAAAAAGACGACCAAAAAGCGCCGCTAAAAGCCCAGCGCCGCCAACAGCTTGTTGGTTACGCTCGGTACGCCGCCTTCGGGGCGCTCGCCCGCCTCGATCCATGCCCGCTGCGCGCCCGCCTTGGGCCGCCGGGCCAAGCGCAGCTCCACCGGCCGCAAGTGCCAGACACGGTGGGTAAAGACGTGCTTGATCGGCGCGAGGACGCGGGGCTTGGCGGCCGCGGGCTCGACGTCGAAGTGCTTCGCCAAGCTCGCGGCCGACGGCGCGCGCTTGGACTTCGTCGCGCGCAAAGGCAAGCACCACAAGCCGGCGAGCAGGCCCTCGTCGGGCCGTCGCTCGAGCAAGATGCGCTCGCCCCAGCGCAGGGCCACCGCGTCGAAGTGAAACTCGGGCGAGGCCTTTTTGACCTTGGGCGCCGGGATCCGCTCGACCGCGTCGATGGCCCGCGCCTCGCAGTGACGTGAGACCGGACAAGCTTCGCAGCTCGGTGAGCGCGGCGTGCAGACCGTCGCGCCCAACTCCATGAGCGCTTGGCTCAAGACCCGCGGCTCACCGGCTTCGAGGAGCTCGCGGACCCAGCTCCAGTGCCCCTTGGCCGTGGCCGGCTGCTGCCTGGGATCTTCGAGCGCACACAGGCGCGAGCGCACGCGCGCGACGTTGCCGTCGACCAAGGGCTCGGGGCGATCGAAGGCGATCGAGGCCAAGGCCCCCGCCGTATAAGGACCGATCCCCGGAATCTCTTGCAGCGCCTGCGCAGCTTCGGGCAAGCGACCGCCGAGTTGCTCGGCTACGTACTGCGCCCCGCGATGCAACAAGCGCGCGCGTCGGTAGTAGCCGAGCCCGCTCCACTGCTCGAGCACGGCGTCGAGCGGCGCCGCGGCCAGATCCGCGAGGCTGGGGAAGCGCGCGACGAAGGGGTCGTAGTACGCGAGCACGGTCTCGACCCGCGTTTGTTGGAGCATCACCTCGGAGACCCAGATCCGGTAGGGATCGCGGGTCTCGCGCCAAGGCAGCTCCCGGGCCTCGCGGGCGAACCACCGTGAGAGGTCTCGCGCGAGTGGGGCCGACACGCGCATCCGATACCACACGGCGCCTCCGATCGGCCAAGTGCACACGCCGCGTGGAAGCCCAAAGGCGGCCGAGGCGTCGACCCTCGTGCTCCCCTGCCTCGAACCTGCAGGTCCAAGCCGCAGCCGCTACAGTGCGCCCCCCGGTGAGCGCCGGGCCTCCCCCGCCCCGCTCGCTGCTCTCCACGGCATGTTCCGCAAGCGCGACACCCATATCCACTTCGTCGGGATCGGCGGCATCGGCATGAGCGGCATCGCCGAGGTGCTGTGCAACTTGGGCTACGCCGTCACCGGCACCGACCTGCGCGAGTCGGACACCACCCGTCGCCTCTCGGGTCTGGGTGCGAAGGTGCACCAAGGCCACGCGGCCGAGCACCTGGGCGACGCGGACGTGGTGGTGGTCTCGAGCGCCGTGCGCGAGGACAACCCCGAGGTGGTGGCCGCCCGCGCGCGCCACATCCCCGTGATCCCCCGCGCCGAGATGCTGGCCGAGCTCATGCGCCTCAAGCAGGGCCTGTTGATCGCCGGCTCGCACGGCAAGACGACGACCACGAGCCTGGTGGCCCACGCTCTGCACCACGCGGGCTTGGATCCCACGGTGGTGATCGGCGGCAAGGTGAACGCCTTCGACTCGAACGCGCGCCTCGGCGCCGGCGAAGTCTTGGTGGCCGAGGCCGACGAGTCGGACGGCAGCTTTTTGGTGCTCTTCCCCACCTTGGCCGTCATCACCAACATCGACGCCGAGCACCTCGATCACTACGGCACCCTCGAGCGCCTGCTCGACGCCTTCGTGGGCTTCGCCAACCGCGTCCCCTTTTACGGTCAGGCGATCGTCTGCGTCGACGATGCCCACGTGCGCGAGATCCTGCCGCGGATCCGCAAGCGCACGGTGACCTACGGGCTCGACCCCGCATCCAAAGAGATCGCCGACTACGTCGCCGAGGACATCCGCTCCGAGGGCGTGCAGACCCGCTTTCGTGTGATCGCCCGCGGCGAAGACGAAGGCGAGTTCGTGATCCCGATGCCGGGCCTGCACAACGTGCGCAACGCCCTGGCCTGCATCGCCTTGTGCGACGAGCAACAGGTCCACCGCGAGATCACCCGCGAGGCCCTGGCCTGCTTCGACGGCGTGCAGCGCCGCTTCACCCCCCGCGGCGAAGTCGGCGGCATCTCGGTCTTCGACGACTACGCGCACCATCCCACGGAGATCGCGGCGACCTTGGCCGCGGCCCGCTCGGCCTTCCCGGGCCGCCGCATCGTGGCCGCCTTCCAACCCCACCGCTACTCGCGGGTGCGCAACCACTTCGCGGAATTCGCCGAGGTCCTCAGCCGCGCGGACGCGGTCCTTCTCACCCGCGTGTACGCGGCGGGTGAGTCGCCCGAGCCGGGCATCGACAGCCCACAACTGATCGAGGCGACCAAGAAGCAAGGCGCGAAGGACATCGAGCTTGTCGAGAAGCTGGACGAGCTCCCAGATCGCCTGGCCGCGCGCGCCGAGCCCGGCGACGTGATCATCACGATGGGCGCGGGCA
>JAUIJR010000016.1 GCA_030431075.1 Polyangia bacterium
GACGTGCAGGTGCTCGAGAACCTCGGTCCAGCCCGGCATGCCGCCCTCGGGGACCACCGCCGGCACGCCTTTGCGCTCGAGGCGATGGCGGCGATAGGCCACCTTTTGCCCCTCGGCCTGCGGGAGTTCTTCGGACTTCACGGGCCGGTTGAAAAAGAGCTTCATCTCCCGCGGTGCGTCGAGCAGGTAGTCGAAGTGCGCGATGGGGACCATATCCTCGAGCGGCACCAAGTCGCCGTAGTACTCGTCGAACAAGTTGCGCGCGGCGACGTCGCGACGCACGAAGGCCACCTCGACGACATCGCCGGCCGCGAGACCCTGAAAGTCGACTTGGAGTTGGCGCTGGTCGTAGTACATCCGGTAGCCGGCCGCGGCGAGCGAGTAGGCGTGGGTCTCCCCCAGCTCCTCGGTCGAACCGTCCGGGTGCCGCACGCGGGCGCGTCGAACCTCGACGTAGCTCTCGGAGGGATCGTAGGTGAAGGCCTGAACCGCCTGGCTGCGCACGCCACGGTCGTCGAGGATCGCGATGATGCGATGATCGAGGCGTTCGCCCAGACCGTTGTCGAAGACCCGCTGAGCCACCCGATGGCGAATCACCCCGGCCTCCTTGCCCTTCCAGCTCGCGGGGCGGCCCGCTTTTTCGAAGGCCGCGAGCTCGCGCTCCAAGTCGAGGCCATGGACGCTGAAGACGTCCTCCCCTCCGGCCGAGCCGTAACTCGCCAGAAGGTCCTGAAGGTCCGGCTGCTGCGGAAAGAGCTCCAAGCTGCGCTCGAAGGCCAGGACGCTCGCCTCGCGCATCCCCGCGCGGGACAAGAGCTCGCCTTTGCGGCGGTGAAGCTCGGCGTCTTGCGGCGCCAAGGAGATGGCCCGCTCGATGGCCTCGATGGCCGCCTCGTGCTCGCCGCGCGTCGCGTAGAGGGTGGCGAGGTCCTCGTAGACCCCGGGGCGTCCGGGATGAGCGTCGGCCAGCTTGCGCGCGATGTCCCGCGCCGCGTCGAGCTCACCGAGATCCAGGTGCGCCCGGATCCGGGCATGGGCGATGGCCCCGTCGGCGAAGCCCGCATCGTCGAGCTTCTCGAGCAGGGCCAGACCCTCGCGGACGCGGCCCAGGTCCATGAGGCGCCCCGCCCTCGCCCGGGTGATCGAGGCCGAGTTCGGGTAACGGGCCTGGAGGTCCTCGATCCAACGAAGTGCCGCGAGGGCGAAGCCGTCGTCCGAGAGTTGCTCGAGCGCGGTCATCTCGACCAAGGCGTCGTCGGGCGCCAAGCGTCGTGCCTCGTCCAGCATCTCGCGGGCTCGCGCTTCGAGGCCGAGGCTTTGATGACGCCAATGCAACTCGAGCAGCAGCTCGCCGAGGCGGGCATCATCGCCCTCTTTGCGCGCGCGGGTGACGGCGCGCTCGATGGCGTCGCGCGCGGTGACGTCGTCGCTCGCCAGGGCGGCCACCGCCATCGCGGCGCGGCTGTTCGAGAGCTCGTCCTCGGCTTCGCGGGCCACGGCCAAGGCGGATTCGTCGTCCCGATCGAAAGGACGCACCCAGCGATAGAACTCGGCCAGCTCCAACTTCGCCGCGGCCTTGCTTCGACCCTTGCCCGCCGCGCGGCGCTCCATGGCCGCACGCAGACCGGCGCGGCTGCTCCGAAGCTTCGCCGCGCCGACGCTCGCTCCCTCGGGCAAACGCAGCTCTTGGCGGAGGCCCTCGATCGGCGCGCCCGCGTCGTCGCTGAGGCGTAGATACATCCCCCAGACCCCCTCGTCGGCGGCCAACTTTACGAGGACGCGGTGCCAGCCCGCCTCGAGCTCGACGCCGTAGCTGTCTTGCAGCGGGTCGGGCGAGCGCTGCGCGTCCCCTTCTCCCACCTTGAGGCCGTCTACGAAGATCCGGTAGGGCCCGCCAGTTCCGATGGTCAAGCGTGCCCGGGTCGCCTTGGGAAGGTAGACGAAGCTGTTGGCATAGCCGATGACCTCGAGGTTCGGGTGCAAGAATTCGTCGAGGGAGACGAAGGCGCCGCCCCCCGCGTCGTCCGCCCCGTGCGTCTGCCAGCGCAGCGACTCGCGCGGAAGCTTGCCCTCGAAGCTCTGGGCTTCATCGAAGTCCGCCCCCTCGGGCGCCAAGGCCTCGTCGAAGTCCCCGTCCTTATCGAGATCGAAAGGACCCAAGAGCATCCACTCGCCGAGGTAGCCCTGCGCGGCGAATCGCTTGCGCGCGGCCTCGTGTCGGCCCGTATCCTCCCAGAGTCGCCCTTGCACGTAGGCGGCGAAACTCCGAAGTTCGGGATCGCGGGTCTTGGCGGAGGCTGCCTCGTCCAAGAATGCGTCGAGCTTTGTGGTCTCGACTTCGCCTTCGAGCTCCGCGAGCAGCCCCAACAAGGCGAGCACCCCTTCGACGCGCCCCTTGGCCGCCGACCAACGTCGCTTGCGGGCATCGAAGGCACGCTGCCAGCGACCCGGGTGCGTCTCGTCGCGCACGCCCGGCTTCCAGATCTCGTCCCGCTTGGAGCTTCCATCGCTGACGGGATTGCTCTGCGCCCTCCCGCTCGGAAGCACGACGCCAAGTGAGAGCAGCGTGACGAAGATGGGTCGGCGAAGCGAAGACATGGGCGAAAAGTGCGCGAATCGGGGCCGATGGGCGGTCACCGTGGAGCCCGAGGGCTTGCTGCGCGCAGGGCCTGCATGATGGAACATCCCCCCCCGATCTGCCATAGTCCCGTCCTCGTGCTCCTTGGACTAATCCGCACGCTGCGACCCAAGCAGTGGGTGAAGAACATATTTGTCGGGGTCCCTCTCTTCTTTTCGAAGCAGTTGGGCGATGTCGAGTCCGTGGGGCGGGCGCTGGCCGCGTTCGCCTTGTTTTGCCTGATCTCGGGCTGCGTCTACGTCATCAACGACCTTGTCGACGTCGAAAAGGACCGCGCGCACCCCAAAAAGTGCAAGCGACCGATCCCCTCGGGAGCGCTGCCGGAAGGTGCGGCAAAGACCTTTGTGGGCCTCGCCGCGCCCGGCACGATCGCGCTGGGCTACCTGCTTTCGCCTTGGGTCTCCTTGGTTCTGGCGGTCTACTTCGCGCAGAACCTGCTCTACTGCTTTTGGACCAAGAACATCCCCTACTTCGACGTGCTCTCGATCGCCTTCGGCTTCGTCTTGCGCGTACTCATCGGGGCCTTGGCCATCGGGGTCCCGCCCTCTTCATGGCTCTTGGGGATGTCGGCCCTGCTGGCCATGTTCTTGGGTTTCGGCAAGCGAGCCCATGAGCTGGCCACCCAGGACATCGACAAGACCCGGCCCTCCTTGCGGGGCTACAGCGCGAGCGCGCTGCGCTGGGTCCTGCACATCTTGGCCATGGTCACGGCCGTCGGTTACGCGGTGTACACGCAAAGCGATCACGTCCACGAGCTCTTCGGCGACGCACCACTGATCTGGACCCTGCCTTTCCCCCCGATCGGGATCTTGCGCTTCATCCACATCGTGACGACGCGCCATGACGCCGAGTCCCCGACCGAAGAGATGCTGCGGGATCCCTTCTTCGTGGGAGTTTTCCTCGCCTGGCTGGTCTCGGTGGGGGTTGTGCTCTACGTGATCTGAGGCGGGTGGCCCCTGGGCCAGGGATCTGACGCTCCGGTGGGCGTCCCCCTCGCCAGCGGGTGCCATCCAGGTCATGGTGTGGGCGCATGTCCAAGGTTCGTGCCCGCACCGAGCAACGCGTCGTCGTTCGCCGCCTCAAAAAGTCCGATCTGAAGGCTGTCCAGACCCTGCAGCGGGAGTGTTTTCCCGGCGTCGCGCCCTGGTCCAAACCACAGTTCAACGGCCTGATCCAAGCCTTCCCCGCCGGGCAGCTGTGTGTCGAGCTGGACGGACAGATCGTCGCCACATCCAGCTGCATTCGCGTCAATGGCCACGCCTACACCGGCAAGCACAGCTTCAAGGACCTCGAGCCCGGCGATGGCAGCAGCGCTCACGATCCCGAAGGCGACTCCCTGTACGGGATCGACATCGCGGTACGTCCGCGCAGCCGCGGGCTTCGTTTCGCCCGACGCCTCTACGAAGCCCGCAAGGAGTTGGTCCGCGAGCTCAGCTTGCGCCGCATCCTCATCGGCGGGCGGGTGCCCAATTTCCACAAGCATGTCGGCAAGCTCAGCATTCACGAGTACGTGAGCGCCGTGGTCAAAAAGGAGCTGCGCGACCCCACGATCAACGCGCAACTCTCGAACGGCTTTTCCGTGCGCCGCGTCCTGCCCGCCTACCTGCCCACCGACACCGAGAGCTGCGGATACGCGGTCTTGATGGAGTGGCTGAACCCGGACTACGTGCCCCCGGAGCACGACGAGCCGGATGCAGTGCGGGTGGCGACCATCAACTACCAGATGCGACGCATCGCCGACTTCGAGGAGTTTTGCCGGCAATGCGAGTTCTTCATCGACACGGCCGCGGACTACCGCTCGGACTTCTTGCTCTTTCCGGAGCTCCTCACCAACCAGCTCTTCGGATTGCTTCCGCCCGACCGGCCCGCCGCTTTGGCCAGAGCCCTCGACGAGTTCACACAGCGCTACCTCGACTTCTTCAGTCGGGCGGCCATCAAGTACAACGTGAACATCATCGGCGGCACTCACTTGGTGGTCGAGAACGGCACCCTCTACAACGTCGCCTTCTTGTTTCACCGCGACGGCCGCATCGACAAGCAGTACAAGATCCACATCACGCCAGCCGAGCGTAAATGGTGGGGCGTCGACCCGGGCAACCGCATCGAGGTCTTCGACACCGACGTGGGCAAGGTCGCCATCTTGATCTGCTACGACTCGGAGTTCCCCGAGCTCGCGCGTGTGGCGACGGCCCGAGGCGCCCGCATCTTCTTCGTGCCCTACAACACCGACATCCGGGCCGCGCATAACCGGGTGCGCAGCTGTACGGCCGCCCGTTGCATCGAGAACCACGTCTACGCCGTGCTCTCGGGCGCCATCGGCAACCTCCCCCAGGTCGAGGGCGCCGACATACACTACGCGCAGGCGGCCGTCTTGACGCCCTCGGACATCGCCTTCCCACGTGATGGCATCGCCGCGCAGGCCACCGAGAACGTCGAGGCGCTCATCATGCACGACCTCGACATGTGGACCTTGCGACGCACCCGGCGCATGGGCAGCGTGCGGACCTGGGCCGACCGCCGCACGGACCTTTACCGCGTGGTCGTCGACGACGGCCGCAAAGACGAGGTCTAGGACTCGCCACGCTGGCGACGGCGCGAGAAGACCAGCTCACGCTGGTCCTCGCGCACGCGTCGGTAGCCACACAGGCGCAGAATCTCGCGCACGGGGCCGCTGCCGAGCTTGCCCTTGACCCGCAGGTTCATGCCTTGGCTCTCGCGTCCCGGGGCTCGCTCGATGCCGGGCAGCCAGGGCAAGATCCGGTCCACGCCGGCGCGCCGTAGGACTCGACCGACCCCGAGGCGGGTGGGACCGAGCTCGCGCGCGATGAAAAAGCCGTCTTCCCCTTGCCCCTGATACAGCGGCATCAACATGCGGCCGGCCATCGGGGATTTGACCGGACCTTTGTGGTCTTCGGCCACGACCTCGCCGTTGGAGACGGGGGCGAAGCTGGCGTAGCCCGGCTTCATCTTGAATTCGTCGGCCGGACCGATCGCGTGTCGGTACAAAATCTCGACCGCCCGCGGCAAGGTGCGCCCCACCTCCTCGAGGCGCTGCAGATGCACCTCGTAGTTGGGCACCTTGTCGGGCGTGAGCAGACCCGCCGTCACCAGCCCGACCCAGATGGCGGCGACCTGCGCCTCTTCGGTCTCCGGCTCTTGGTGTTGTCCCCCTTCGAAACCCACCGCCACGTGGCCCAGGTCGCTGAGGTAGCCGAGCATGGTGCCCTCGATGGTCTCTTCGAGGCCGAAGATCACCGGCACCCGCAAGGCGAAGGCCAGCGGCTGGTTCATCAGCGTGTCCGAGATGATGGTGAACGCGGGGCTGCGCGAGCTCGTGCTGTGCAAGTCCAAGGCGACGATCGGGCCGGGCGAGCCGGCGATCACCTTGTGCAGAATCTCGAGCAGCTCGCGTTGTTCGAGGTCTTCGGGGCTGTCGAGCTCGTCCACCCGCGCCGCGAGGGCTTCGACGTCGCGCCGGAACCAACGCCGGTTCAGATCGCGGTCGACAAAGCGCGTGCCCGCGCGCAAGGCCGCCCGGTTGCCCGAAAGACCGATGAAGGTGCCGGCCATCTTGGGGCTGCGCGCCGCCAGCTCGTCGCGCACGCGCTCGATGGCGCGAACACCCGAGGCCTCGTTGCCATGCATCCCGCCAAAGGCGACGAAGGTCGGCCCCCGGTAGTCGCCCGCGTGGCGGGCGATCCATCGGGGCACATCGAGCCCGGCTCTCGTAGGGACGGCGGTCATGAAGGTGACGAACCCAAACTAGGGATCACCACGCAGATAGGCGTCGAGCAAGCGCGCACTGACCGCGATGAGATCCTGGTCCGTGATGATACCGACGAGATGGTCGTTCGCCACCACCGGCACACAGCTGACCTTCTGGCGCCGCATCAGCTCCAAGGCTTCGAGGGTTGGCGTCTCTGGCGTCACGGTCAGGACGTCGGTGACCATGATGTCGCGGACCGCGACGCGCGCAGTGCCCTCTCCGGAGCGCCCGCGCGCCACCAAGCGCAATAGCGCGCGGTGGGTGAGCAGTCCGACCAAGTGCCCCTCGTCATCCTCGACGGGGATGTGCCGGATCCGTTCCCAGTCCATCAGGTTCGCAGCCAAGTCCACCAGGTCTTCGGGGTGCACCGTGAAGGGGTTCGAGCGCATGAACTGCTCGACCCGCAAGAAGTTTTCGCGGACGTCCTTGGTCTTGCCGAACTCCGCGAGCGGCCAGGTGTGCACCGGCTCGGCGCGACCTTGGTGGTCGAGCATGGCCGTGACCAGGGCCCGCGCCTTGGCGTCGCCGGCCCCCTCCTCCCCCATTTGCTCGAGCGAACGCATGGCCCAGGTCGCGCCAGTTTGCCCCGAGCGCACCCGGGCTTCCAGCACGCCCAAGTAGCGATCGATGTCCGCCCCGTCGATCTCCGAGGCCTGCAAGCCTTGTCGCGCGAGCGGCAAGAGCTCTTCGAGGACGAGCTGTGTGGCCGGCACTTCGCGGCCACCCAACCAACGAAAGCGTGCGTCGAGGCCATAGCGCGCGGCCTGATCGAAGTTCTTGCGCGCGTCCTCGAAGGCCATCACCTCGGGCAGGCGCCCGTACTCGGAAATGACCGAGGACATCAGACCGAAGAAGAAAGCCGCGTTGGCCATCTCGTCGAGGACCGTGGGGCCGGCCGGCAGCACGCGATTTTCGATGCGCAGGTGCGGCTTGCCGTCCCCCACGCCATAGCAGGCCCGGTTCCAGCGGTAGACGGTGCCGTTGTGCAAGCGCAGGGCCGATAGCGCCGGGGCCAGCCCGTTTTCGACCATGGCCATCGGATCCTCTTCGGCCTCGGCCGCGAGCAAGAGTCGAAAACGGCCGATGTCCTCGCGGAAGATCTCCAGCACCGACTCGTCGACCCAGCGCTCTCCAAAGCTCACCCGGGGGCGCGCGCTACGGGCGGTCGAGGCGCTCGTGCGCGTATCGACCGAGCGCTGAAAAAGCGCCACGCGGGTCTCGTGCCACAAACGCTTGCCCAACAGGCTCGGTGAGTTCACGGCCGCCGCCAGCACGGGACCCGTGATCGCCTGGGCGCAGTTGTAAAGGTCGGCGAACTCGGCCGCCTCGACTTGGAAGTGGACCTGGAAAGAGGTGTTGCACGCTTCGAGCATCACGTTGTCGTGCGTGATCTCGAGCTCGTCGGCGCCTTTGATGTAGACGTGAAAATCCTTGCCACGCATGCGCTGCATCGCCCGGTTCAAGGCGAAGTAGCGCGGCACTGGCGTCATGTTCTCCAAGCCGAGGTCGCCCCGGCGAATCGTCGGCAAGATGCCTGTGAGCACCACCTGGGACTCGCTTTGCTCTGCGCAGTGACGCACGTGTGCGAGCACCTCTTCGAGCTCCCGCTCCATCGATCGCAAGCAGTCGCCGCCCCAGGTTCGCGGCGTCAGGTTCGCCTCGAGGTTGAACAAGGCGAGCTCGGTGGTCAGTCGCGCGTCGTTGCACGCCGCGAGAACTTCGGTGGCCACCGGAGCGGCCCCTCGTGCGCGGTCGACCAAGAACATCTCTTGCTCGGCCCCGACCCGGCGGACACCGGACTCGATCATGCCGCGCTCGATCAACTCTTCGAGCGCGTGGACGTCGTCCAGCATCGCCTTTGAGAACGCACGCAGCGCCTCGTCCCCCGTGCCTTCGTTGACCTCGTGTTCGCCCATCCGCGCCTCGAGAGGCCTTTTCAGGTTAAGGGAGGCAGCTCACATCCTGCAAGCTTCCTGCACATCCATCGCGCCTCGCGCTGGGGCCCCTGCGCTACATTCGCGCCGTGAAGTCCATCGTGCAGCGCGTCCACCGAGCCGCGGTGAGGGTCGAAGGCGAGATCGTGGGCGAGATCGAACGCGGCTTGGTGGTTTTCGTAGGTGTCGAAGTGGGCGACTCGCAGGCCGACGCCCACATCAGCGCACGCAAGCTCGCGGGGCTCCGGGTCTTTCCCGACGCCACGCCGATGGACCGCAGCGTGATGGAGATCGGCGGGGGCATCTTGGTCGTCAGCCAGTTCACCTTGGCTGGCAAGGTGTCCAAGGGGCGGCGGCCGAGCTTCAACCGGGCCGAGCAGCCCGCGCGAGCCGAGGCCCTGTACCTCGAGTTCGCCGAAGAGCTGCGCACCCGGGGGATCCGCGTCGCCACCGGGCGCTTCGGGGCCCATATGGACATCGAGATGGTCCACGACGGACCGGTGACCCTACGCATCGAGACCGAGGCCGGCGTCATCGTCAGCTGAGGGCGGTGCCCCGACGACGGTGCGGGGGATCTCGGACTCAGGCGCTCTTGTCGCTGAATTCGGCCGCGGCCGCGCGCTGCACGACCTCGTTGAGAGGCTCACCCGGTGCGCCGCCCATGCGTTTGCGGGCGTGTTTGAGGTGCGAGCGCACGGTCTCGACCGAGATGTCCAAGGTGTCTCCGATCTCGGCGTAGCTTCGATCGGCCAGACGCATGGCTACGATGTAGCGCTGCTTGGGCGTGAGCGCGGCGCTGAGTCCGGCCGCGACCTCTTGGAAGCTCGCGTCCGGTGCCTCGCCTCCGGGCAGCTCCAGCCCACGCGCCGATGCGACGGCGCGCAGCACCAGGCCGACCGGCCCTTCGATGTCGAAGGGTTTGTGGCCAAAGGCGTGCACGGGAACCTGGATGGCCTCGTTGACGACGGCGTCGTCCCAGCGGGCGGTCAGCACCACGAGCCCACAAGTGGGATTGTTCTTGGCGATGTGGTGGGCGACTTCGATCCCGGACCCATCCGGTACGCGGGCGTCCAATATTGCGCAGGCCCAAACGTCGGGATCCGCATCGAAGGCCGCGATGCCCTCTTTGACCGTCTCGGCGAAGACCAGCTCCGTGATGCCCTTGCGCCGCAAGGCCAGGCGAATCGCCGTCTGCGCGCCCGCATTATCCTCGACGACGAGAATCTTCTCCCCCGCGAGGTCTTCCGCCGAAAGCTGCAGCTCGTCGCTCATGGAGGCCGCATTCACGCTAACGCAGCGACGCGGCGTCTACCAGGAAAAGTTCCGAAGCGTTTCAAAACCCGATTCGGCGCATGACGAAGCGCGGCAGGCGGCGAATCACGAACATCACCCAACGCCACATGCCGGGGGTGTAGATGACCGCCTTCTTGCGATCGATGGCCCGCAGCACGTCCTTGGCCACGCCTTCGGGTTCGCCGGCAAAGGGAGGTGGCTGCAAACCGGTCGTCATCCCGGTTTTGACGAAACCCGGTTTCACGCAGACGGTCACGAGGCCTTCGCTGCGAAACTTGTGGTCCAAGCCCTCCAGATACGCCGATAGGCCTGCCTTGCTCGCACCGTAGATCACCACGGGCTTGCGACCGCGATCGCCCGCAACCGAAGACAGCACGCAAAGACAACCTCCGCCCGCCGCGAGCAGCCGCTGCCGGGCCTCTTCGCAAAAGCCCACCGTGTGGGCGAAATTGACGCGACACAGCTCGGTCGCGCGGGCGATGTCCGCCTCGAGCTCCTCTTGCAGGCCAAACAGGCCCGCCGTCACGACCACGGTGTCGACGCGGTCCATGTGGGCCCACGCGGCTTCGAGGGCCGGCGCAAAGCTACCGGGCTCAGCCAGATCACAAGCCGCCACGCCAACTTCTCCCCGAGCGCCACGGACGGACAGGTCCGTCGCCGAGCGCTGCAACTCCTCGAGGCTCCGACCGAGCAAGAAGAGCTCATCCCCGCGCGCGGCCATGGCACGCGCGATGGCTCGACCGATCCCTTTGGTGGCTCCCAAGATGGCGACCTTCATGGTGGGCGTGTTCTCCCCCGCTTTGCCCGCCGTGTCACCTACCGCCCCCAGCGCGCGGGCGGGCGCAAAAATCAGGCCTGAGCGGCCGCTGCGGCCTGGCTGGCGATATGGACCGTCTGGGTCGGGAAGGCGAGTTCGACCCCGAGATCGCTCAAGGCCCGCATGAAGCCGAGCAAGAGTCGCTGCCGGGCGGCCAAGAAGGCCTCCCAATCGGGATCGTCGGCGAAGCAGTACACGAAGATGTCCAGCGAGCTCGATCCAAAGGCCTCGAAGTAGAGGACCCCGGTGCCCGACTCGACCCCTTCGGTGTCGTTCATGACCTCCCGCATCACCTCGACGGCGCGTTCGACCAAGGCCGCGTCGGCATCGTAGGTGATCCCGACGCTCATCTTGATGCGGCGCTTGTGCATCCGCGACCAGTTGTTGATGGCGGTGGTCGTGAGGCTCGAGTTCGGGACGGTGATGAGGGACTTCGCAAAGGTGCGGATCCGCGTCACGCGAAGTCCCACCTCTTCGACCACCCCCTCGTGCTCGCCGATCTCGACCCAGTCTCCAACCACGAAGGGACGGTCGACGAAGATCACCACCGAGCCGAACAAGTTGGCGATCGTATCCTTGGAGGCCATCGCCACCGCGAGGCCGCCGAGTCCAAAGCCCGCGAGCAAGGACCCAACCTCGCCGCCCATGTTCTGCACGAGCAGCAAGGCGGCCACGACCCACAAGGAGACCTTGATCCCCGTCCGGACGACCGGCACGAGCTGATCATCGAAAGTCGAGTCGGTCCCGTCGGCACGATGCGCCCACAAGTCCATCAACTTGCCGTTGAGGCGCAGGGCGAACCACAGCACGAAGGGCAAGAAGATCAAAAAGAAGGCCTGCGCCCACCAACCCTTGAGCAGCGCGGCCTCGACGACGATGTCGATGGCCACCGCGGTGCTCGCCGCTACGGCGAACCACTGCAAGGGCCCATCGAAGGCATCGAGCACGGCCCTGCGTACGCTGCGCTCGGGGACGCGCTTGGCGACCGCGCGCACCACCATCTCGCTGGCGCTCCCCGCGACCCAGCCACCAAAGCTCGCCGCCAACACGATGAGCAGATCTTGGCCGCTCAGTTCCCCCGCGATCTTCTGATCCAAAAATCCGTCCACGTCGCGCCTCGAATCGAATTGGGCGGAGCTTACCCAAGCTGGCCCCCGAGGGTAAGCTCCGCTCCATGTCGCTCACGCCCCGCGTGCTCATGGTCGCCGGCGCTTCGAGACCGGACGATCGTCTCTCGCGCGTAATGGCGCGCGTCGGCCAAAGCGTGGTCGCGGCGGGCGGGGTGGCCGTCGAACTCCCACTTTGGGCGATCGATCTGCCACTGATGCAGGCCGACGACGCTAGCCAGGCGCAGCTGCCGGCCGTCGCGCGCGTCCGCGCCGAAGCAGCCCAGGCCGACGCCTTCGTGATCGGCACGCCCGAGTACCACGGCAACATGTCCGGCGCGCTCAAGAATTGGTTCGACTTTCTGTACGGCGAGCTGGCCGGAAAACTCGCGGCGGTCGTCGCTACCACGGGAGGCGGCAGCGGCGATCTTTCGATCACCGGGGTCAAACGAACCTTCGCGTGGTGCCACGGCTTCACCCTGCCCTTTCATTGCGCAGCGAATCGGGCGGCCTTCGTCGACGGCGAGCTGCGAGACGCCCGGGTGCTCGACCGCCTCGATCGCATCGGCCACGACGTGGTGCGCTACGCACGGGTCTTACGACCCGCCTTCGAGGCGGCCCGCGGCGAGCTCGGCGTGGCGGGGGGAGTCGCCGGATTACACCCCAAGGTGAAGCCATGAGGCTCCTGTTCAGCACGGCCCCGCCCGAGCGAGCCGAGGCGCTGGCCGAGACGCTGGTCACCGAGGGCCTCGTCGCCTGCGTCAACCTCTTGCCGGGCGCCCGAGCGATCTACCGCTGGAAGGGCGCGCTCGAGCGGGAGACCGAGACCCTCATGTTCATGGAGACCAGCGACGCGCAGGTGCAGCCGGCGATCGAGCGCCTGGCTGCCCTCCACCCCTATGAAGTGCCCAAGATCTTGGCCTTTGACCCCGCCGAGGGCTTCGGCCCCTACCTGGACTGGGTCGCTCGAGAGACGGCCCCGCACGAAGCGGACTGAGGCTCAAAACTTCTCGGGCAGCTTCCAGTCGAGCTGATCGACCGCGAAGCCCCAGATGTCCGTCCACTCTTCGATCTGCTTCGCCGTGGGCTTGCCGGCCCCGTGACCCGCCTTGGTGTCGATGCGGATGAGGACAGGCTCGTCACCGGCTTGCGCGTCTTGCATGGCCGCGGCGAACTTGAAGCTGTGCGAGGGCACGACGCGGTCGTCGTGGTCTGCGGTGTAGATCAAGGTCGCGGGGTACTCGCTGCCCGGCTTCAGGTTGTGCACCGGCGAGTAGGCCCGAAGCGCCTTGAACTGTGCCGGATCCTCACTCGATCCGTAGTCCGAGACCCAGGCCCAGCCGATCGTGAAGAGGTGAAAGCGCAGCATGTCCATCACGCCCACCCCGGCCAGCACGCAGCCCCACAGCTCCGGTCGCTGCGTCACCGAGGCGCCCATCAACAAGCCGCCGTTGGAGCGCCCGCCGATGCAAAGCTTGGGCGTCTTCGTGTAGCCCTCGGCGATCAGGTACTCGGCCGCGGCTTGAAAGTCGTCGAAGACGTTCTGCTTTTGCAGCTTGGTGCCGGCCTCGTGCCACGCTTCGCCGTACTCCCCGCCCCCGCGCAGATTCGGCTGCGCATAGATGCCCCCCATCTCCAGCCACACCAGGTTCGGCACGCTGAACTTGGGGGTCAGCGAGATGTTGAAGCCACCGTAGGCGTAGAGGTAAGTCGGCGTGTCCCCCGTGAGCTCCAGCCCCTTCTTGTGGGTGATGAACATGGGCACGCGGGTGCCGTCGTAGCTCGAGTAGAAGACCTGCTTGGTCTCATAGGCCTCGGGGTCGAAGGCCAGCTTGGGCTCCCAAAAAAGCTCCGACTTGCCGCTCTTTAGATCGTAGCGGTAGACGCTGTCCGGACGCGTAAAGGAGCTGAAGCGGTAATAGGTGGCCGTGTCCTTGCGGTCGCCGCCAAACCCGCTGGCGCTCCCGATGCCCGGTAGCTCCACGTCGCCCACCGGCTTGCCGGCCAAGTCGAAGACCTTCACGCGGGAGCTCGCGTCGGCCATGTAGTTGACGATGAAGCGATCGCCCACGCGACTGATCGAGCTGACGGTGTGCTCGGACTCCGGGATGAGCTCCCTCCAGTGCTTGCGCTCGGGCTTGCGCGTGTCGATGGCGATCAAGCGCCCCTTGGGCGCGTCGAGATCGGTTTCGAACCAAAAGACGGGGCCGTCGTTGTCGACGAACTCATAGCTGGCGTCGAAGTCGTTGAGCAGCTCGACGACCTCGTGCAGCTCAACGTGCTGCCCTTTCACGGTGCCGAGCTTTTGGTAAAAGACCCGGTTGCGTCGGTCGGTGCCCACCGACACGTCGATGATCAGGTACTTGCCGTCGTCGGTGACCTTGCCGCCAAACTCCCAGTCTTTGTGATCCTTGCGCTCGTAAACGAGGCGGTCGTCGCTTTGCGGCGCACCGATCCGGTGAAAGTAGAGCTTTTGGAAGTAGTTCGCCGCCTCGTACTCGTCGCCTTGCTTCGGCGCCTCGTAGCCGCCGTAGTAAAAGCCGCTGGAGTCCGGAGCCCAGCTCGCACCGATGAACTTGGTCCACTCGATGTGGTCTTCGAGGTCCTTGGCCGTGGCGATGTCCCGCACCCGCCACTCGCGCCAGTCCGAGCCCGAGGCGCTGGTGGCGTAGGCGAGGTACTTGCCATCGTCCGAGACGGCCAGGGTCGAAAGCGCCACCGTGCCGTCCTCCGAAAGGGTGTTGGGATCCACGAGGACCTCGAGCCCCTCGCCGGGCTTTTTGGTCTTGTAGAGCACGGACTGGTTTTGCAACCCGTCGTTCTTGTAGACGAACCACTGCCCGCCCTTTTCGAAGGGCGTGCTGCGGCGCTCGTAGTTCCAAAGGGCCTCGAGCTTGGCCGCGATGGCCTCGCGGTAGGGAAGCTTCTCGAGGTAGCCGAAGGTCAGCTCGTTCTCCGCTTCGATCCACGCGCGGAGCTCCTCGCCGTCGATGTCCTCCATCCAACGGTAGGGATCGGCGACCTGCACCCCGTGGTAGTCGTCCACATGCCCGGTGCGCGTCGCTTCCGGGTAGCTCCACGCCGGGGCCTCGGCTTCGGCCGCGCCTTGTCCCGCCGTCGCCGGCTCCGGCGCAGCATCCGCCGGCGGCTTGCAGGCCATCCAGCTGAGGGCCGCGGACACGAAGAGCGAAGAGCGCAGGCGGGACATGGGCGCTGTGTACCTGGCCCGCGCGGCTCAGGGCAAGACGCCCGGCTTCGACTCGCTAGGGGCCCCACTCAGGGGTCGCGCGGCTTGGGTGTCTCTGGATCTTCGAGCAACTCGCCCGTCTTCGGGTCGTAGCGGTCCCGGATCTTCCAGGCCTGCGGGTGTCGGCACTTCGACTGCTCGATGCACCACCACTGCCCAAACTCGCGCTGCTCCGGCAAGGTGTAGTTCCAACGGTACACGCGATGGTCGCCGACGGTCTGGCGCATGGCCGCTGCGTCGAGTTCGAAGTCCTCACCGGGCAACTGCGGCGCCCGCTCTTGGGGGTCGGCCTCGAGATCGAAGACGAAGGCCTCGTCGTCACGGGGCACTTCGACGAACTTTGACGCGCCCCGTACAAAACCCCGACACCGGCTGGGGTCGTAGCAAGCAAAGATCTTGGGCGCGTCGACCGGGTAGTCGGCGGAGCGCAGATCGTGGCCCCCGAGCGCGGCGCCTTCGCGCGCCCACGCTTCGAGCCCCAGCGCACCGACCAGGGTCGGCATGACGTCAATCAAGCTGGCGTTGTGCTCGATGCGTCGCCCCTCGATCCCTGGGCCAACGAGCACGAAGGGGACGCGCAGGCCTTCTTCGAAAAAGTTGTTGTCGTGCTGTTTGACCCCGTGGTCCCCAAAGCCTTCGCCGTGGTCACCCACGAACAAGATGACCGTCTCCTTGGCTTCGCCGCGCTCGAGCAGCACGTTGTACAGCTGGGCCAAGAAGCGGTCTTCGGCCTCGACGAGTCGCGCGTAGCGTTCGGCGTCGCTTCCCATCGGTCGACCTTGGGTGCGCGCGCGCTTGAGCACGTTGGTCGGCAAACGATAGCTGTGGTGGGTGGCCGAGGTCAGCAAAACGGCCATCCACGGTCGCCCCGGCTGGCCCTTGTCGACATCTTCGAGCCAGTCGGCAAAAGGCCCGACCATGCTCGCATCCTCCGAGGCGAGGTAGCCGACCTTTTGCCCGCGAATGTCCTCGAAGGCGGCAAAGTGCTCGAAGCCGAAGTTCGCCACCAAGCGGGCGCGCTGTTCGAAAGTGCCGAAGGCGCTTTGCCCAAAGAAGGTCGCGTAGCCCGCCTCTCGCAGCACGCGGGGCAAGCAGATGGGCGCGGCGGAGGCGTCGACTTCGATGACCCCCTTTTGCAGCGTCGGGTAGCGCCCACACAGCATCGAAAACATCGACTTGGTCGTATGCGGCAAGACGGCGCGCATCTGGGTGGCGACCAGGCCCTGCTTCGCCATGCGCGCCAAAAAGGGCGTCTCGGCCAAGGCCTCGTCTCCCGCCAACGAGGTATGGTCGAAGCGCGTCGACTCCAAGATCACCACGAGGACGTTGGGGCGCTCGCTGCGTTCTTCCCAGCTCTCGAGCGCCGCTGCCTCGATCCAGGCCTCGCGCGGCCAGCCTTCGAAGTGGGCGGCAAAACGCCCTGCGCTCGCCGTCTTGGCCACCAAGACGACCACGTTCTTGGACAGCGCACGCCCCGGCACCGAAGACAACGAGGGCAGCAAAGCCCACAGCAGTCCCCATGCCCCCAGGGCCGAGAAGACCCGGGTACGCAGCCGCGCCCGTTGCTGCTCTGCGAGCTCACTTCGGTCTTGGCGTCGGCGCACCCACCAGCGCATGCCCGCACCGATGGCGACGACGACGAGGAGCACGACGACTGCCTCGAGCCAAGCCTCCGGGCTGCTCATGTCGGCGAGCACGTCGCGCAGCTCTCTTCGCCGGCGAATCGCGTCCAGAATGTCGTACCAACTCCCCTGCTCTCCCGTGATCCCGAGGTAGGTGGCGTTGAGCCCCGCGAGCAGCAGCGCCAAGCCGGCGACGATCAAGGTCGCCCACTTCGCCGGGGCCCAGCGGGTCCGAATCCACGCGAGCAAGGCTCCGAGCGCGCCAAAGACCAAAAAGTCCGAGGCGACGACACGCGCGTAGGCGTAGGGCCCCGTCAGGATCTCGTTTGAGCCTGCGTGGACCCACTTGGCCACCACCGTCCAGACCAAGGCCGCCGAGACCATGAGGGCCACGGGAGAGATCAGCAGCTCCAGGGCCCCGGCCCCCAGCTTTGCGATGCGCTCCTTCCAAGGCGGACGCGCGGCGGTCACAGGGACCTTGGCTGGCGATGAAGGCTCCGTCACAGGACGTTCGCGCATTTTGGATCACTGGGCCGGCCCGCTCAACACCGGCCTTGGCAGGGCCATCCGCGTCCCCTACTGTCCGGGCCGTGGAACCCGCGGCCGGATCGCACGCGCGCTTGCGTGCATTTGCGCCGCTGCGTCTGAAAAGGGACGCGGGGCTCTTGGACTGGCTGGCCGTCTTCGCCTTGTTCCTCGGGCTCTCGTGGGCCTACGGCGCGACCTTGTGCCCCACGGTCTACTGGTACGACTCGGCCGAGTTCGCCGCGCGAGCCGCCCAGCTGCGGGCAGCACACCCACCTGGCTACCCGACCTACATCTTTTTCGGGAAGCTCTTTTCTCAGTTGGGGCCCGAGCCGGCCTGGGGCGTCAACGCAATGAGCGCGTTTTTCGGGGCGATCGCGCCCGGCTTGCTGTACGTGCTCTTGCGGCAGTGTGCCGTCGCCGCCCCCTTGGCCTTCGCCGCCAGCTTGGGACTCGGCCTGTCCCCGCTGTTTTGGGCCAACGCGGTCGTCGCCGAGGTCTACACCGGGGGCCTCACCTTTTCGCTGGCCACCTTCGTCGCCCTGCTCCAAGCCCAAGCGAGGTCGAATCCCCGTTGGCTGTGGGTCGGCAGCCTCATCGCCGGGCTCGGACTCGGGATGCACATGTCCATCGCTACCTTGGGGCTGGGATACGCGCTGCTGGTGCTGTGTTTCGATCCCGACGCCTCCACCCATCGGCGCTTGGGCCTGGCATTGCAAGGACTGCGAGACGCCTCGCGCCGCCGGCTGATCGCCCGGAGCCTCCTTTGGGTGGCCTTGGGGGCGAGCGTGTTCTTGCTGATGCCGCTCTTCGAGTTCAAAGATCTCGGCTCAGGGGCCGAGTGGCGTCGTTGGGGCCGGGTGATCACGGGGGGCGCGTTCAAGGGCTTTTTCAAGGCCGACTTGGTTTCGACGGCCTTTGCCGAGCGTGCCTGGCGGTCCTTTGTCGCGGAGCTCGGCGTCGACGGCACCCTGCTGGGGATCGCCGGGTTGGCGCTCGCCTTCTTGCGCGATCGGGTGCTGGCGCTGGCGCTGCTGCTCGCGGCGCTGGGGAACCTCTGGTTCTTCTTCGATTACCAGGTGCACGACATCGAAGTCTTCTTCTTGCCCGCGATCGCTTTGTGCTTCGCGGGCGTAGCCCTCGGACTCGACACCTTGCTCGCCTTGCTGACCCGCGCGCCCCAGCGCGCACGCATGCAGCCCTGGCTGGCGCTGGCCTTGGGCGTGATTGTCGCGCTCCCCTGCTTGTCGCGCGCGCCCAAGGTCGCGGCCGCCGTCGATCTCAGCGAGGCCCGCGAGGCCCGCGAGTACCTCGACCGCGTGGTGGCCGAGTTGCCGCCTGGAGCACGCTTCGTCAAGTACAACCACCACGACGAGTGGAAGTACTACGCCGTTCTCCTGTACGCCCAAGAGGCGCTCGGCCTGCGCAAAGACATCCAGGTCTCGACCTTCACCAAGAAGGCCGAACTGCGAGAGCGTCTCGCGCGTGGCGAGGCCCTGTACATCTTCAATCCGGTGGGCACGTCGCGCCGACGCTTCCGCGTCAAGGCCGAAGGGCCAGCGCACCGCATCCTCGGCCTGCGCCGCTGAATCCTCGGTCCGCCTCGAGATCCACGTAGCGCGAGCGCCGGAAGGTCACGGTGGGTCAAGCGGTGCGGGCTCGGCGAGCAGGGCCTCGAGAGCGACACGCCCAGGCTCGCGCTCGATGCTCTCGAGCGCAAAGCCCTCCAGGAGTTCACGCGGCGTGATGCAGTCTCGCGTCGATCCCTCCCAGCCCCAGCTTCGCGCCAAGGCCGCGACCACGCGTCGCGGGTCCACGCCCGCGTCCCGCACCTGGCCCAGGTCGGTCGCGCCGTGGCGCTTGTTGAGCTTCTCGCCGTCGGCTCCGACCAGCAAAGGCACGTGGGCGAAGCTCGGCACCGGCGCGCCCAGGGCCTCGAAGAGCCAGATCTGCCGGGCCGTACTCTCGAGCAGATCTGCACCCCGCACGACCTGCTCGACCCCCATCGCCGCGTCGTCGACGACCACGGCGAGCTGGTAGGCCCACGCGTCGTCGTTGCGGCGCAACACGAAGTCACCGACCTCCTCGTCGAGACGCTCCGCTTGCGGACCTGCGATCGCGTCCGTGAATTCGACCCGGCTTCCGCGGGGCACCCGCACGCGGATCGCGGGCTCGCGCTCGGGGTTGCCCACCTTGTCGCGGCAGCTGCCCGGGTAGACCGGAGTCGCGCCATGCGGGGCACGCACGGCCTCCCGGATCTCACGGCGCGTGCAGGTGCACGGATAGGTGTCCAGGCGCTCGAGCGCGGCGGCGTAGAGATCGAAGCGTTCGCTTTGCCGGTAGGGCCCGTGCGGACCCCCCACGTCGGGGCCCTCGTCCCAGTCGAGGCCAAGCCAACGCAGGTCCTCGAGGATGGCGCGTTCGTGCTCCGGCCGGCTTCGCTGCGGGTCGAGGTCTTCGATGCGCATCACAAAGGCGTCACCGCCCGCACGCGCCGCCAGCCACGCCAACAAAGCCGTGCGGGCATTGCCGAGGTGCAGTCGCCCCGAGGGGCTCGGTGCGTAGCGTCCACGGGCCATTGCAGCTGCGGATAGCCAAAGTAACATGCCGCCCTGGGCTGCGCATTATTCGCACCTCGCCCCCCACTCGGCAAGACCATGACCTCGCCCCAGGACGACCGCCTCGACATCTCCGCGCGCAAGCGCGATCACCTCGAGCTTTGCGCCGGCGACGAGGTCGCCTTTCGCCGCAAGAGCACCTTGTTCGAGGAGGTCGAGCTCGTGCACTGCGCCTTGCCCGAGATGCACGCGGACGAGGTCGACAGCTCGGTCGAGTTGCTCGGCAAGACCCTGCGTGCCCCGGTGATCATCTCGGCCATGACCGGCGGCACCGACGAGGCCGAGGCCATCAACAAAGACTTGGCCCAGGTGGCCGAAGAACTCGGCTTGGCCATGGGCCTGGGTAGCCAGCGCGCGATGTTCGAGCGCCCGGAGACCGCCGCCAGCTTCATGGTCCGCGACCGGGCCCCCAACATGCTCTTGCTCGGCAACCTGGGCATCGTGCAGGCGCACGCCATGAGCACGCAGCAGATCCAAGACCTCGTGGGCCAAGTGGGCGCGGACGCCTTGTGCGTGCACCTCAACCCCGCGATGGAGATCGTTCAGCCGGGCGGTGACCGGGACTTTCGCGGCGGCATCGAGCTGCTCGCGCGCCTGGTCGAGGAGCTCGAGCTGCCCGTGGTGGCCAAAGAGACCGGCTGCGGGCTCTCGCGCTTCGTGGGCGAGCGTCTGGTCGAAGCCGGGATCCGGCACGTCGACGTCTCGGGTTCAGGCGGCACCAGCTGGGTGGCCGTCGAGGCGCACCGCGCCGAGGCCGATCAGCGCGCCTTGGCCGAAGAGCTGTGGGACTGGGGGATCCCGACCGCGGCCAGCGTGCTGCAGCTGCGCGGCTTGCCCCTTCAGATCATCGCGACCGGGGGCATGCGCACCGGCAGCGATGTGATCAAGGCCGTGGCCCTCGGTGCGACAGCCGGAGGCCTGGCCGCCCAGGTGCTCAAGGCCCACAAGGCGGGCGGAATCGACGGCGCACGCGACTTTTTGCGCGGGGTCGTCCGCACCGTGCAGGCCCTGATGCTGCTCACGGGTTCGAGCAGTGTCGACCAGCTGCGACGTGCGCCACACATCCTCGGTCCCCGCTTGCAGCGCTGGGCGCCTTGAGGGCAAGTTGGCGCCCGCCCCTCTCGCTTCGGAGACCCGCCCTTGCCACTGCCCCTGCATCCCCACGCCACCGGCTGCGGCAAGGTCATCTTGATCGGTGAGCACGCGGTGGTGCACGGCGAGCCGGCCTTGGCCGCCGGCTTGCCCGACGGGCTCAGCTTGCGCGCCAGTGCCCTCGACGACCCACGCGCCTGGACGCGAGTGCAGATTCCCAGCTGGCAGCTCGATCTGACGCTGCGCCCCGACAACGAGCACCCGGTCGCCCGCGCCTGCTTGGCCGTGTTGGGGCACTGCGATGGGCCTTTGACTGGCTGGCACATCGAAGGCGAGACCTGTTTGCCGGCCCGCGCGGGCCTCGGCTCGAGCGCGACCTTGTCCGTCGCCCTTGCGCGCCTGGCCCTGGGCAGCGACGCGGATCCGGACACGCTCGCCGAAGCCTCCTTGGTCGGCGAGGAGCTCTTTCATGGCACGCCCTCGGGCATCGACTCGGCCGTGGCCGCGCGGGGGGGCGTGCTTCGCTTTTGTCGGGGCGAGGCCCCGCGCGAGCTCTCGGTGGGCAAAGCCCTGCCACTCGTCGTCGTGCCCAGCATGATCCCGCGCTCGACCGCGACCCAGGTGGCCAAGGTGCACGCTCGCAAGGCGCGGCTTCCAGGCGTCGTGCAGGGCATCTTGAACGCGTTTCGCGAGGCCGCGCTCGTCGCCGAGCGGGCCCTCGCCCAAGGGGAGCTCGCAATTTTGGGCGAGCTCTTCGACACCACGCATCACCTGCTCGGCGCGCTCGATGTCTCGACGCCCGCCCTGGACGCCCTTTGCCACGAGGCGCGTGAGCACGGCGCGTTGGGGGCCAAGCTCACCGGAGCCGGTGGCGGCGGGAGCATCATCGCGCTCTGCGAAGATCCGGAGGCCCTCGTCACGCATTTTCGCGGGCGCGAGCTGCCCGCCTTTGCGGTTCGGATCGGGCCGAGTGCCCCGCCCTCCACCGCCGCCGCCACCCACTGACTTTCGCCATGAGACGCGCCCGCGCCACCGCCCACTCGAACATCGCCCTGGTCAAGTACTGGGGCAAGCGACCCGACAGCGACCCGGCCTTGAACCTCCCGGCCGTGGGGTCCTTGTCGATGACCCTCGACGAGCTGCGCACGGTGACCACCATCGGGCCCGGCGATCACGATCACTTCGCCTTGGACGGAGCGCGCGTCGACGCGCAAAGCCCGGTGGCGCGCAAGGTCTTCGCCCAGCTCGATCGCATCTGGACCGAGAGCCACGATGGGCCACGACCTGGCTGTGAGGTCGAGTCCGTCAATCATCTGCCGACGGCGGCGGGTCTGGCGAGCTCGGCTTCGGGCTTCGCCGCCTTGACCCTTGCCGCGGCCGGGGCCTTCGAGTCCGAGCTCGAGCTGCCTCGGCTTTCGGGGCTGGCCCGCCAAGGCTCGGGCAGCGCGGCGCGTTCTTTGTGGGGCGGCTTCGTTCGCCTCGACGCGGGGACGGCCGCGGACGGGAACGACTGCATCGCCCGCCCTTTGCTCCCCGCCGACCACTGGGACTTGCGCTTGCTGATCGTGCACGCCGCCAAGGGCCCCAAGTCGGTGGGCAGCACCGAGGGCATGGAACGCAGCCGTACGACCTCGCCTTACTACGCGCCTTGGGTCGAGACCTCGCCCCAGGATCTCGACGCAGGCGAGAAGGCCCTGCGCGCCCGCGACCTCGAAGCGCTGGGCGCGGTGATGGAGCACAGCTGCTTCAAGATGCATGCGTGCATGATGGCCAGCGTGCCCCCCCTGGTGTACTGGCGCGGCACGACCTTGGAGGTGATGCACGAGCTGTGGGCCGCCCGCAAAAGCGGACTGCAAGGCTACGCGACCTCGGATGCCGGCCCCCACGTCAAGGTCCTCGTCTCGGCGGCGCAGGCCGAGGCCCTCGGCGAGCGACTGGCCGCCGTGCCCGGTGTGACCGGCCTACAAAGCGTGGCGCCCGGCCCCGACGCCACGCTCGAGCTGCTCGACGAGGCGGCCACATGAGCGACGACGCGGTCGTCTCGGCGCCGGGCAAAGCCTTCTTGATCGGCGAGTACGCCGTCTTGGAGGGCAGCGAAGCCGTCGTCACCGCCGTCGACGTGCGCGCCTACGCCTACCTCCCCCGGCCCGGGGTCGAGACGGCGCGTGCGCCCTCCCCCTTCGTGCAAGCGGCCCTCGACGCAGCCAAGCAAGTCACGGGCGCTGGCACCGGTGGCATTCCGATCGTCACCACCCAGGGCTTCGACAGCGGTGGGCGCAAGTTCGGTTTTGGCTCCTCGGCCGCCGTGGTCGCCAGCGTCTTGGGTCGCAGCCACGCCCTTGGCGGAGACGAGGTCGAAGATGCCGACACGCGTCGTCAGATCTTCGCGGATGCCTTCGATGCCCACAAAAAGGCGCAGTCGGGCAAGGGCTCAGGGGCCGACGTGGCCGCCTCTTGTCTGGGCGGTACCTTGGCCTTTCGGCGCGCCGAAGCGGCGGGCGAGGCCCCGGCACTGCGCGCTCTCGCGTGGCCGGCCGGCTTGCAGCTCGGCTTTTTCGACGCCGGGGCGCCCGCGTCGACGACGGCCTTCGTGACCAAGGTTCACGCGGCGCGCGAGGCACAACCCGAGGCCTACGCGCAGGTCATGGCCGGGCTCGATGGCGCGGCCCAGGCCTTCATCGCCGCTTTCGATCGTCCCGAGTGCGATTGGACGGCCCTGCACGCGGCCGTGGCGCAGCACCTCGAGGGCCTCGACGCGCTGGGCCAGCTGGCCCAAGCCGAGATTCTGACGCCTTCGATCCGCCAGATCTGCGCGCTCGCCCAAGAGACCGGCCTGGCCGCCAAGCCCTCCGGGGCCGGCGGCGGCGACCTGGTCGTGGTGTTTGCCCCGAGCCGCGCCGAGCTCGATCACTTCGCCGTCGAGCTGCGCGCCCGCCATGGCCTGGGCCGCTTCGACGGCCTCGGCGTGCACGCGCCGGGCCTGCGGCGAGAGGCGCGACCGCCCACCTGCTCGCGGATGCCGGGACTGTTCAAGGTGCCCGTGAACGAACGCCGTCAGCGCCTGGTCGAGATCGGCGCGTGCGAGGCGGATGCGTTCCAAGCATTGAACCCGGGGGCGCTGGCCCTCGATGAAGCCGACGCCATGGTCGAGAACGTCGTCGGGGTCTTCGCCTTGCCGATGGGCGTGGCGACCAACTTCCGCATCAATGGCGAGGACGTGCTCGTGCCCATGTGCGTCGAAGAGGCCTCGGTCATCGCGGCCGCCTCGAACGCCGCCAAGATGATTCGCGCCGGCGGCGGCTTCATGGTCGACGCCGACCCCCCTTGGATGATCGCCCAGATCCAGCTGGTGCGCGAACTCGCTTCGGCGTGCGAGGCCGACGAAGCCCGCGACGCGGCGCTCGCGGCCAAGGCCGAGATCCTGGCCGCGGCCGATGCCCAACACCCCCGCCTCGTCGCTCGTGGCGGCGGCGCGCGCGAGGTCGAAGCGCGAGTGCTCGACGCCGGGAACATCGCGGTGCACGTGCTCGTCGACTGTCGAGACGCGATGGGGGCGAACTTGCTCAACACGGTGGCCGAGGCGGTGGCCCCGCTCTTGGCCGCCCGCACGGGGTGGACGCCCCGGCTGCGGATCTTGAGCAACCTCGCCGATCGTCGCGCTTCGCACGTGCAGGTGCGCGTCCCCTTCGCCGCCTTGGTGGGTGCGCGCAAAGACGACGCGCAAGGCCAAGCTCGCGGGGCCGAAGTCGCCGCCCAGATCGAAGAGGCCTCGCGCTTCGCCGAGCTCGACCCCTACCGGGCGGCGACCCACAACAAGGGCATCATGAACGGCGTCGATGCGGTGGTGCTGGCCACGGGCAACGACTGGCGCGCCATGGAGGCCGCCGCCCATGCCTACGCCGCCCGCGAAGGCCGCTATCAGCCCTTGGTCACCTGGCGCGTCGAAGAGGGCGAGCTCGTCGGGCGCGGGAGCTTGCCGACGGCGGTCGGCGTGGTGGGTGGCGCGACCCGAAGCCACCCCGGCGCACGCTGGGCCCTCGAGCTGCTTTCTCACCCTTCAGCCACCCGCCTGGGCCAAATCATGGCCGCCGTGGGGGTCGCGTCGAACCTGGCCGCGTTGCGCGCACTTTCGACCGAGGGGATCAACCGCGGCCACATGGCCCTGCACGCCCGGGCTGTGGCCCTGTCTGCGGGCGCCAAGGGCCCTGAAGTTGAAATCCTGGCCAAAGCGCTCATCTCTGTGTCAGAGATCAAACTCGCGCGCGCACAGTCCTTGTTGGAAGAACTCCGGCAGCAAACGCGCAACTCCGGCGGCGACGACTAAATCCCGCACATCCCGCAGCCCCCGAAACCGAGCCCATGACCCGCCGCCCCGGAGCCGATCACAGCCAAGCCCACCTCTACGCCGTGCCCACCGAGGAGGTCGGGGCGGACCTGGCCGCGTGGGCGCCCGACGACGCCCCGGCCGGCCCCTGGAACCTCGAGGGCAGCTACCGCTACTGCGAGCGGATGGCCAAGGCCCACTACGAGAACTTCCCGGTCGCCTCGCGTTTCGTGCCCGGTGAGCTGCGTCGCCACGTCTGGGCCGTCTACGCCTTTGCGCGCACGGCCGACGACTTCTCGGACGAGCCCCGCTTCGACGGGCGCCGCCGCGTGAGCCTCGATCGCTGGGAGCGCTTGTTGGACCTCGCCTACCGCGAGGACGTCGACCACCCGGTCTTCTTGGCCCTGCGCGACACGGTCCGCAAACACCAAATCCCGCTCGCGCCCTTCAAGGCGCTGCTCACGGCCTTTCGAATGGACCTGACGCAGCGTGACTTCTCGACCTTCGCCGAGCTGCGCAAGTACTGCGAGTACTCCGCGAACCCGGTCGGCCAACTGGTGCTCTACGTGCATGGGCACCGCGAGCCCGACCTGCACCGCTTCTCGAACGAGATCTGCACGGCGCTTCAGCTGGCCAACATGCTGCAAGACCTCAGCGTGGACATCCCGCGCGGGCGCAACTACCTGCCCATCGAGGACCTCGTGCACTTCGGCGTGCGCGGCAGCGACCTCGAGGCGGGTCGCCACACCCCCGAGTTCAAAGAACTCATGCGCCACGCCGTGGCCCGCACCCGTGCCATGTTCTTGCGCGGGCAGCCGCTGGTGCGCCGCGTGGGCGCCTCGCTCTCGGTCGAGCTCGACGCGACCTGGCGCGGCGGTATGCGCATCTTGGACCGCATCGAGAGCCTCGACTACGAGGTCCTCGACAACCGACCCACCCTCGAGCGCCGCGACGTCGCCGACATCGCCATGCGCTCCTTGCTCGGCTTTGGCCGCCGCATGCTGATCGGCAAGCGCTGAGAGAAAGAGCCCTTGACGTCGCTGGGTGTACGGCGGCGCGGTCGCGCCTTCTTGCGTCGGCTGGCCGTCCGCGCCGAGTCGAACTTCGCCTTCAGCTTCGCCTTCGCCAGCCCCGAGCAGCGCGCAGGCCTCGAGGCCATCTACCGCTTTTGTCGTGACGTCGACGATGTTGTCGACGAGCGCCCCCACGGGGAGCTGGGCGACGAGCTCGCACGCGAGGGTCTGGAGCGCTGGCGCGACGATGTGCGGGCGCTGCAAGGCGGGCGGGCCCTGCCGGCCGAGCGCGCCCTGGCCCTGACCCCGCTACGCGAGGCCATTCATCGCTTCGACCTGCCCGAAGCGGCGATGCTCGAGATCATCGAGGGCTGCGCGATGGACCTCGAAAAGACCCGCTACGAGAGCCTCGCCGAGCTCGAGCCCTATTGCTGGCGCGTGGCCTCGTGCGTCGGCTTTTTGTGCCTGCCGGTCTTTGGCGACACCAGCGAGGCCGCCCATCGCTTCGCCCACAACCTCGGCCTGGGCATGCAGTACACCAACATCTTGCGCGACGTCGGCGAGGACGCGGCGGATGGCCGGGTCTATCTGCCGCTTCGCTTCTTGCGCGAGGCGGGCATCGAGATCGACGAACTCATGAGCGGGGTCTACGACGCTCGCTTCGCCCGCGTGGCCCGCCGCGTCGCCCAGGTCGCCCGCAATCACTACCGGGTCGCCTGGGCCGCCTTGCGCGATTGTCCCCATCGTCGCCGGCTGGTCACGGCCGAGATCATGGGGCGCACCTACGAAGAGATTTTGGGCGCGCTCGAAGAGGCCGACTGGGACGTCTTCACGCGCAAGGTCAAGCTACGCCGGCGCGACAAGCTGCGGATCGCCGCCAAGGCCCTGACCGCGGCCAACTTGCGTCTGTGATGCGGGCCGGCGGGCCTCTCCTGCTTGCACCCGCTGCGGGCCCGCGGTAGCAGCGTGCATGACTTCGGGCTCGACGGCGACTCCCGGCACTGGACGCGTCGCCGTCGTCGGTGCCGGCGTCGCCGGTCTCGCCGCGGCCACGGCTTTGGCCGCGCGCGGCGTGCAAGTCGAGCTCTTCGAATCGGCCCCCGCCGCGGGTGGTCGCGCCCGCTCCTTCGAGTACGACTCGATGGGCGGCGCCGTCGACAATGGCCAGCACCTCTTGATGGCCTGCTACCGCGAGTGCTTCGAGTTCTTCGCGCGGATCGGGGTTCCCGAAGAGGCCTACCTGATCCAAGACGCGCTCGAGGCCACGATGCTCGAGCGCGGGGGCAAGGCCGTGCGAGTGAGCAGCGCCGGACGCTGGCCGGCCTCGGTGGGCTTGGCCCTGGGACTCTTGCGCATGCGACGAGTCGGCCTGCCCTCGCGCCTACGGGCCCTCGGCTTTGGAGCGGCCTTGCGCGCAGGCCTCGGCCGCCCGCACAAAGGTGAGCGGGTCACCCCCTGGCTCGAACGCGTCGGTCAGTCCTCGCGCATGCGACAGGTCTTTTGGGACCCGCTTTGCTGGGCCACGCTCAACGAGAAGCCCGAGCACGCCGACGCCGGCTTGCTCATGGCCGTGCTGCGTCGCGCCTTTTTGGATGCCGACGCCGACGCGCGCCTCGTCGTGCCGCGGGTGGGGCTCAGCGAGCTCTACGTCGAGCCCTCACTGCGCTACTTGCGGGCGCGCGGGGCCACGATTCATCTGTCGACGCCGGTGCGCCACTTTCTCCACGATGCCGGCACCCAGCGGGCCACGGGACTCGCCTTGCGCGACGGCAGCGAGCGGGAGTTCGACGCGATCATCGCGGCCTTGCCCCCGACCCGCGTGCACGCCTTGATGCCCGAGGCCCTGCGCACGCAAGAGTCGACGGCGCTGCTCGAGCACCTGGGCAGCAGCCCGATCGTGAACTTTTGGGCCCGGGTCGATCGCATCCCCTTTTCGGGAGACTTCGTCGGTTTGGTCGACTGCCCGGTCCACTGGATCTTCGCGCGCGAGCGCATCGAGGGACGCACGCCGCCCCAACGAGAGAGCGGACAAGGCACCGGCCGCGCGCACGCGGGCGAGCTGCTCACCGCCACCATTTCGGGCGCCCACGACTTGGTCGAGCGTGATCGGGAGCAGCTTCAAAGCGTCTTCGAGGCGGTGCTCCGAGAGTGGTTCGTCGGCCCGCCCGTTCGCGTGCTCGAGTTTCGCGCCATCAAGGAGAAGTCCGCGACCATCGCCCAGACCCCCGCCACGCAAGCACGCCGCCTCGGGACACGCAGCGAGCTTCGCGGGCTCTTTCACGCCGGCGACTGGGTCGACACCGGCCTGCCCGCGACCATCGAGTCGGCGGCCCAGGCCGGACACGCGGCCGCCCGGGCCGCGCTCGAGCTGCCGGGCTTCGAGTGAGCGGGCCTCAGCGTCGACTCTGATTGGCGGCGCTGCCCGGGTCGTCGCCGAGCGGTCCGCCTTCGACCCGGAACACCCGGCCCTCGGCGT
>JAUIJR010000406.1 GCA_030431075.1 Polyangia bacterium
GTCCTCGACATCGTCGATGCCGACCTGGACCGCGCAGGACTCCGGGCCGACGTAGGCGACCGTCAAGTTGGTCTTGTTGACGTTGGCCTGGGCGGGGCTTGCCGCCATGAGAGCCGCGAAGCCCACGGCCGCGGCCGGGCCGAGGACGCGTTGAACAAAGGAGAGTTGAGCCATGGACCACGCTCGCGAGCGGGCCAAAGTGCGGTCAAGGCGCCCTCCCGAATCGCCCTCACTTGCCGTGCACGGACGCTAGCGCGCATCGCGATGTCGACGCGCCGAGGATTTCGGCCGACCGGCCGCTCGAGGCGGGGCACGGTCTCGCAAGGCCAGGCACCCAAAATAAAAGTGCCCCGAGCACCCGACTCCTCGCTACCGTTGCTGCCTTCCGGCCCTGGCGGAGTTCACGAAGAGGATCGTCGCTCGAGGCATGGGCAGGGTACTCGACCCTGGCGGAGAGGGGGGGATTCGAACCCCCGGTGGTGTTACCCACACAGCATTTCCAATGCTGCACCTTAAGCCACTCGGACACCTCTCCATGGCGTCGCCTCTAGTTGTCTAGCTCGTTCGAGGGTTTCGCGTTCTCGTGGTCGGGCCTCTCGGCCCAAGGTCCCGCTCGTCGCGGGGTTGCTCCCGCGCTAGGCGGGAAGTTGAAAGTGGCGGAGAGGGAGGGATTCGAACCCTCGGTAGGTTTCCCTACACCAGATTTCGAGTCTGGCACCTTCAACCACTCGGACACCTCTCCGGGGGCGCGGAACATAGCAGAAGCCGGCCGAGATGAAAAAGACCCAAAATTGCCGCTTTTCGCGGCGCTAGCGCGCGATCTGAGGATAGCCCGCCCGGGGCGCTGGCACGCTGGCCCCGGGGGGTCCACCCTCGAAGGGGTCCCCCCCGGCCCGCCTCCCATGCCCGACTCCGCTCGTCCGCGGCGCTTGGCCCAAAGCGCCAGCCCCTACCTGTGCCAGCACGCCGACCAGCCTGTGGACTGGTGGCCCTGGGGACCCGACGCGCTCGAAGCCGCGCGGCGCGAGCAAAAGCCGATCTTGTTGTCGGTGGGCTACAGCGCCTGCCACTGGTGCCACGTGATGGCGCGCGAGAGCTTCGAAGACCCGAAGATCGCCGCCCAGATGAACGCCGGCTTCATCTGCATCAAGGTCGACCGCGAAGAACGACCGGATGTCGACGCCGTGTACCAGCGCGCCTTGAGCCTGCTCGGTCGCGGGGGTGGCTGGCCGCTGACCGTGTTCTTGACCCCCGAGCAGCGGCCCTTTTTCGGCGGCACCTACTTCGCGCCCGAAGCTCGCGCCGACCGGCCGGGCTTCGGCGAGCTGCTCGAACACATCGACGGTTTGTGGCGTGAGCAGCCCGAGACCGTGGCCGGCCACGCCGAGGCCTTCGCGCGTGGCTACGCCGAGCTCGACGAAGCCTTCGATGCGGCCGCGGCCGCGAAAGGTGGAGATCCGGACCGCGAAGTCACGCCGAGCCTGTGGGAGAGCGCGCGCCAAGACGAGGCTGAGCGCCGCCTCCTCGAGCGCTGGGATCCGAAGTACGGCGGAGCTCGCGGCGCGCCCAAGTTTCCGGACGCCCCGACCATGGCCTGGCTCGAGCTGCGCGCGCGGGCCGAAGGTGGCCGCGGAGCGGCGAGCGAAGCGCTGCGCACCCAGCTCGAGGGCATGTGGCGCGGCGGGATCTACGACCATCTGGGCGGCGGATTTTGTCGCTACGCGGTCGACGAGCGCTGGGGGGTGCCCCACTTCGAGAAGATGCTCTACGACAACGCGACGCTCATCCGGGCCTACGCGCGCGCCAGCGTGCTGTGGCCCGAGACCGAGGACTGGCGCCGGGTGCTGCGCAGCTGCATCGCCTTCGTCGAGCGCGAGCTCGCCAGCGCGGCCGGTCTGTTTTATGCGGCGCTTTCGGCCGAGAGCGAGGGCGAAGAGGGGCGCTACTACCTGTGGCGCGCCGCCGAGATCGACGCTGTGCTCGGCCCCGAGCTCGGGCCGCGCGTGCGCAGCGTGTACGGGGTGACCGGCCCCGAGGTCGAGCGCGGCGGCGCGACGACACTGACTTTCGACTTGCCGCTCGAGCACTGGGCGGCCTGCTTCGACACGAGCCCGCGCAAGCTGGCCGACGAGCTTCGCAAGGCACGCAACGCCTTGTTCGAGGCGCGGGCGGATCGCAGCGCGCCGCCTCGGGACGACAAGGTGATCACGAGCTGGAACGCGTGGATGATCCGCGCCTTGTGTGCGGCCGCCGACGCGACCGAGAGCTGGGACGAGGGCGCGCGCAGCCGGGCCGAGGCCCAAAGCTGGACGCAGCTGGCCCGCCGCGCCTTCGATGCGCTGGTCGAAGCGGTGCGTCTCGAAGGGGAGGGCCCCCTTCGTCTGGCCCGTCGACCCACCCGCGGCGAGGCGCCGATCCTCGGCTACCTCGAGGACTACGCCGCCTTGGGCTTGGCCGCCTTGGACCTTCACCAGCGCGACGCGGACCCCGGCAGCTTGGCGCTCGCCGTGGCCGCGGCCGAGGTCTGTCTGGCCCGCTTTGCCCGGGAGGGCGGCGGTTTTTTCGAGACCGACGCCGAAGCGCCGGCGCTGATCGAGCGCCTCGAGTCGCGCAACGACGCCGCCTTGCCCTCGGGGGCGGCGATGGCCGTCGAGCTGCTGGCCCGACTCGAGTTGGGGGAGCGGGCGGTGGCCGGAGCGCGGGCGCAGATCGACGCGACCTGCGAGCGCTTCGCGCACGTGGCTCATCGTCCCCGTGGCTTCGGGGGCATGCTCGAGGCCAGTGGATGGCGCGCGCCGGCGGCCGTCCACGTCACCTTGCGCGGACCGGCCGACGCGGGGGTCGAGGGGCTGGCGCGCGGAGAGCTGGCGCAGACCCTGCGTCGCTTTCGCGGGCAGGCCGCGGGCCCCGTCTGCTTCGAGTTCGACACGGCGCCCCGACCGAACGCCGCCGCGTGGGTCTGCCGAAATGAAATGTGCTTCGCGCCCGTCGAGGAGGCCGAGGCCCTCAGGGCCCGCCTCGCCAACTGCTAAACTGATCGAGCCATGTCCGCCGTCGAATACGCCTGCGAAGGTCGCCTGCTCTTTCGCGCCGAGTCCAAAGACGGCGCCGTCTTGGTGCCGCGCCTCAACGAGATGGTCATGGTCGACGACGAGCCCTACCAGGTGGTCGACATCGAGTACTGGGCGCGCCGCGTGGGCAGCTCGGATCGTCGCGTGCTGTGGCCCACGGTCTTCTTGGTGCCGGTCGATCCCGAGGCCTGGCAGCGCCGTCTCGAGCGGCGCACGCCGCCCGAGCGCGAGGCCAAGCCGCCGGTGCGCTACTGACGAGCCGCCACCGATTCGGCACCCGCCGCAGATGTCCCCGCGCTAGAGTCGAGGCATCGTCGTGATCCGAGAGCGTGCACTCGAGGCCTTTTCGAACCTCCTCCCCGCCGAGGAGCGCGAGCGTGTCGACGCCTACTTTTTGGCCGACGCGGGCTTGGGCACGGACATCTTCGGCTTGGATCCGCAGGGCCTGCGCGTCGGCTACGGCTTGGCCTGGTGGCTGCACGAGCACTACTTTTCGGTGCGCTCCGAAGGCCACCATCACGTGCCCGAGCGGGGTGCCGGCGTGGTGGTCTCGAACCACTCGGGCGTGCTGCCCTTCGACGGCATGATGATCGCCTGCGACGTCTTTCGTCGCCGGCAGACCCCGCGCCTGGTCCGCTACATGGTGGACTTCTTCGTCTACCGCATGCCCTTCCTGGGCGTCTTTTTTCGCAGCATCGGCCAGATCCCGGGCACGCGTGGCAACTTCGACGGCCTCGTGGGCGAAGGTCACCTCGTCGGGATCTTTCCCGAGGGCGCGGCCGCCTTGGCCAAGAAAAAAGAGGAGCACTACCAGCTGCGTGCCTTCAGCCACGGCCACGTCGAGCTCGCGGCGCGTCACCGCGCGCCGGTGATCCCCGTCGGGGTCGTGGGGGCCGAAGAGCAGATGGAGATGGTGGCGAACCTCAAACCCCTCGCGCGCCTGCTCAACTTGCCGTACTTTCCGCTCACGACCACGTTGGTCTTCCCCAAGCCCGTGCAGTACCGGATCCGATACGGCGCGCCGCTCGAGATCGATCCCGCCGTCCTCGAGTCGATCGACGTCCGCCGCCGCGAAGTCGCGCGGGTCAAAGACGCGGTGGAGACCCTGCTCCGCGATGAGCTCGACGCGCGCGCGGCCGAGGAGGGGAAGCCGACATGAGCCCGCCGCCCAGCGCGAAGACCCCGCCCGAGCCCGGCAGCCTGCGCCCCGGCCCGCGCCGAATTTTGGTGACGGGAGCGCACCGGCGCACGGCCGGAACGCTCTTGCGCACCTTGCTCGACAGCCCGCACGTCGACTTCGTGCTCGGCGTCTCCGAGGCCCCCTGCCCCCCAGCTTTGTTGGGCTACGACCCCGAGCGCTTCAACTACGTCTCGGCCGACCTCAGTCGTCGGCGCCAGGTGGACAACCTCTTTTTGCTCGAACAAAGCCGCGAGCGCCCGATCGACACCGTCGTGCACCTGGCCTTTCAGGGCAACCCCAAGGGCTACGGCTTCGAGCGCCACGAGTTCAACGTGAACTCGGCGCGGCACCTGCTCGATGCGACCTTGCGTCACGAGGTCGCCAAGTTCGTGATGCTGAGCTCCGACGCGGTCTACCGGGTCGGCCCGCGCATGGACTACAAGGTCAAAGAGGACGCGGAGCTCAACTTGGATCCGGACGTGCACCCGATCGTGCGCGACACCGTCGACGCGGAGTTCATCTGCCGCGCCAAGATGGACCACCCCGCGACCGAGGTCATCGTCTTGCGTCCGGCCGGGGTGCTGGGCGGCGGCGTGGTCTCGGGCTTGAACTTGCTGTTCGAGTCGGAGCCGCCGCTGTTGCCGATCGGCTTCGACCCGATGATCAACCCGATGAGCAAAGAGCGTCTCAGTCGAGACCTGCTTTTGGCCATCATGTTGC
>JAUIJR010000017.1 GCA_030431075.1 Polyangia bacterium
CCGCAACTTGCGCTACAGCACCGGTTTCGGCTTCCGCTGGCAGTCGCCGATCGGCCCGCTTCGCTTCGAGTGGGGCTTCCCGCTGGACCGCCTCGACCAGACCGGCTTGCTGCCCTCGGAAGACCCGATGGTCTTCGAGTTCAACGTCGGCACCGGCTTTTAGTCGGCGGCCGGGTCGAGCCTGGCCCACGCCATGGGGCAAAGGCCGCGCACGTGGGTCAAAGCACGCGCGCCGGCGAAAGGCGGGGCGAAAAGGGGCGTTGATCGCCCGCCATTTTGCCCAGAGCGACTGAATCGCGGGGCTTGCGACGCGTCTGACCCCCGCTTGCCGGCTCCGCACCCCCCGAGTATGTTCCGCCCCACGCCCATGACCCGCTGGTTCAAGACCCTCACGCTGGCCACCGCCTTGTGCGCGGCGCCCACGCTTTCGGGCGTCGCTTCGGCGGCCGGCCCCGCCAAGCTCGAGAAGCTCGCGGTCGTCGACCTCCAGCGCTGCATCATGGAGACCGAGCAGGGGCAAGCCGCCACCAAAGAGCTCGAAAAGGCCCTCCAGCGCAGCGAAGCCAAGCTCGACCGCGCCCAAAAAGAGCTTCAAAAGCAGGCCACCGACCTGCAGGCCAAAGCCGCGATGCTCAGCCCCGAAGAGGGCATGCGCCGCGAGCAAGAGCTCATGCGCAAGCAAGCCGAGCTTCAGCAGCTCTACGAGGAGCAGTCGGTCAAGCTGCAGGAAAAAGAGGCGCAGCTCACCGAGAAGATTTACCGCAACGTCGCCAAGGTCGTGAAACAGCTCGCGGCCGAAGAAGGCTTGCAGGTCGTGCTGGTTCGCTCGCCGGCCACCGTCATCTACGCCAACCCCAAGATCGACCTCACCAACAAGGTCATCGTCGCCTACGACAAACAGTTCAAGTGAGCCCCATGGCTTTGAAAGGCAAGTCCACCCCCATGCGCCGCATCACCTTCGCCCTCACCGCCGCCTTGGCCCTCGGTGGCCTCGGTGCCGCCTCGCAGGCCGACGCCGCCGTGCCGGCCGTCCGCAAGATTGCGCTGGTCGACATGCAGACCGTGCTCAACGAGACCAAGCAGGGCAAGAAGGCCCGCACCAAGCTCGAGAAGAGCTCCGAGGCCAAGGCCAAGAAGCTCGAGTCGAAGCGCAACAAGCTCGAACAAGAGATGGCCGCGGCCCAGAGCAAGTCGGGTGCCGACTTGGCCAAGGCCCAAGAGGACCTTCAGCGCCAGTACATGGAGCTGCAGCAGATGTACATGCAGCTGCAGCAGGACCTCGCCGTGCAAGAGGGGGAGCTGCTCGAGCAGATCTACAAGAACAGCCAGTCGCTGGTGAGCGACCTCGCCAAGGAGTACGGGGTCGACCTCGTACTCATCCGCGACGACTCGACGGTGATCTACGCCGCCTCCGGCATGGACATCACCAAAGAGCTCGTGAAGCGTTACGACGCCAAGTACAAGTAGGCTGGCCTTCGCCTCGTAAAAGCGCGCCTCCCCGAGCGGGACGGCGCGCTTTTCGTTATGCTGCCCGGCGATGCTGCTCGACGGCCTGGACGTCCAGCGGGTGCTCCCGCACCGCTATCCCTTCTTGTTCATCGACAACGTCGTCGAGGTCGAAAAGGGCGTACGGATCCACTGCCAAAAGCTCGTCTCGAACAGCGACCCGATCTTGCAGGGGCACTTCCCGGGGAATCCGATCTTGCCGGGGGTCGTTCAGGTCGAGGCGATGGCGCAAGCGGCCGTGATCTTGGCCGCGCAAAGCGACGCCTTCGACCCCGACAAGGACGTTTGCTTGTTCATGGGCATCCAAGAGGCCAAGTTCCGCAACCCGGTGCGCCCGGGCGAGGTGCTCGACATCCGGGTCGAGGCCACGCGCCTGGGCAAGATCGGGAAGTTCGAGGGCACGATCAGCGCGGGGGACTCGGCCAAGTCGAGCGCCAAGTTCACCGCCATCATCCAGCCCAAACCGCCCAAGCCGGAAGCGGCAGCGGCCGGGGAGGGCGCTTAGTGCTTCGCGCGGCCCTGGGCCTGAGCCTCGCCTTGGGTGCGACGGCCTGTGCGGGGCGTGCTCCCGACGCGCGAGCGCTCTACAAGGCCAGCACGCGCTTGGGCAAAGACGTCGACAAGTCGGACCGCGAGGCCGTGGAGGCGGCGGTCCTTCCCGCCGCCCGCGGGCGTGTGAACTACGAGGCGCTCTTGGCCGAGGCCCAGCAAAAGGGGGAGGGCTGGGGCCCTCGCTTGGCCGAGCCCACCTCGGTGCGCCCCGAGGGGTGGATGGCCCTCGAAGAGGACCGATGGGTCGAGATCGTCTGGACGGACGGCGGCTGGCGCTTCGCGGGAGATCCCTTCGACGCCTACCCCCAAAGCTCGCCGCGGGAGGCCCTGGTCTCCTTGGTGCGGGCGAGCCGCCGCTCACACTGGCCGGTCTTGGTCGAGCTCGCACCGCGGCGATACCGCTTGGGTCTCAGCGTCGAGGACATCGAGGCCGCCTGGACCGAGGGCGAGTACGCGCAGGCCCTGGTCGAGGCACGAGAGCGGCTCGCAGGGCACCTCGACGACCCGATCGTCGCCGACGCGCACCAGGCCATCTTGGACCTGGGAGACGGCCACTTCGCCCGTCTGGAGCGCGAAGGCGAGCGCTGGGTCGTTGTCGACTTCTAGGTCCGGGTCGCACGGGCCTTCGGGACCACCACCGGGGCATATCGCCCCGGGCGGGGCGTTCGACGCGCCCCTTGCATGCTCCGTAGGCGGATCTACGCTTTTTGAGGATGCGTGAGCTTCAGTCGGAGATCGGTTCGGTCCGCAGAGCACCTCGATGTCCTCCCGAGAGGGGCGAGATCGTCGATTTGTGGACCGGAGGCGCCGACTTCGGAAGAATTGGCCCTCGCGGGACGCTTCGGGACGAAATCCCTTTGCATAATCTCGTTCTTGCGCCTGTCTGATGCGTAACGCAAACTACCACTGGAGAGGAAGCTGATGACCAGAGCCTTGAACCGCCGCCGCCCCAAGCATCGCCGTCGCCCGGTTGAACCCGTGCGACCCGTGCTCCAGCTGCCGCTCGCCGACCATGTCGACGAGCGCATGCGAGAGGCCCAACCCGGCGACAAAGACGAAGAGCCCGAACGCGGGGTCGCGGTCATCGACTTCTACATCTGAAGCGAAGTACACGCGAGGGACGGCCAGGGTCGTCCCAAGCGGTCGACGGTGCGGCGTTGGGAGTCATCCCGACGCCGCTTTTTTGTGCCCGGCGCGAGCCGATGAGCCTCGCGCCGCATTTCTCGTACCATCGGGAGGTGACGAGGGACGCCGCGCGCACTGCTCTGGCTTCGAGCGAGTGGAGCTGGAAGCACCGACGCGGTCTCGCGCGTTTCGACGGGCCGCAGGTGATGGCCATCGTCAACATGACGCCGGACAGCTTCTCGGACGGAGGGCGCTTCGTGATCGAGGGGGCGGAGCCGGCCGTCTCCGTCGCCAAACGTCAGTGCGCGCGCTGGCTCGAGGCCGGCGCAGGGATCTTGGATGTGGGCGGCGAGTCGACGCGTCCGGGCGCCGAGGCGGTGGGCGGCGAGGCCGAGATTCGGCGCGTATGCCCGCTGATCGCCGCGCTGCGGGCCGACGCGAGCTTCGACGCGGCTTTGCTGAGCGTCGACACGCGTCACGCCGAGGTCGCGCGTGCGGCCTTCGAGGCGGGTGCCGACCTGGTCAACGACATCTCGGGCCTCGCCGATCCCCAGATGGCGGAGGTCGTGGCCGAATTCGGCGGCGGCTTGGTGATCGGGCACATGCGCGGTACCCCCAAGACGATGCAGCGCGCGATTCACTTCGACGACCTCTTCGGAGAAGTCGAAGCGGAGCTGCGCCGCAGCATCGCGCGCGCCCGGGAGGCCGGGGTCGAGGCCGAGGCCATCTTGGTCGACCCCTGCGTCGGCTTTGGGAAGACAGCCGAGCAGTCGGCGGCCTTGGTCGCCGCCTCGCATCGTCTGGAGGCGGCCTGTGAACGCCCGGTGCTGATCGGCGCGAGTCGGAAGTCCTTTTTGCCGGCGCTCGCCGGAGAGCTCTCGGAGGATCGGAGCTTGGCTTCGGTGGCGGCGGCCCTGTGCGCGCTGGAACACGGCGCGAAGGTGGTCCGTGTGCACGATGTGGAAGCGACGGCCGAGGCCGTGCGGGTCCGTCAGGCCATCGAAGGGCAGTGGCGGCGCTTCTCCGATGGGGGGGCTGGTGCGGCGGGGCGGGAGGTCCCGGCGCGGTGAGTCCGAGCGAGTTCTATCAAGCCATCGCCCTGCGCGATGTTGTCGACCTGCTCTTGTTGTGGGCGATGTTTTACGCGCTCTTGCGCCTGGTCAAGGGCACGGTCGCCGTCCCGGTGCTCTTGATCGTCGCCGGCATCGCGGCCATCGGCTGGGCCGCGAAGGCGCTCGACTTGGTCGGCAGCGCCCAGGTCATTACGAGCTTCTTGCAGTACGCCATCTTGATCTTGGTCGTGGTTTTCCATCAAGAGCTACGGCGCATCTTGGTTCGAATCGGGCAGCGCTTGTTGCCCCACGGGACCGTCGGCGCCCGAGAGGACGCCGTCGGCGAGATTGCGCTGGCGGTCGAGCGCCTGGCGCGAGCCCGTGTGGGCGCACTGTTCATCTTTCAAGGGGAGCTCGACGTGCTCGAGACCTGCGGCGACTCGGGCCGCCCGATCGACGCGCCCGTGCGGGCCGACACCTTGGTGGCCCTGAGCATCCCGCACGCGGCGAACATCGCCCACGACGGCGCCATCTTGATCGACGACTTTCAGATCACGCGCGCGGGGGTCATCTGCCCGCTGAGCCCGCAGCGCCTCGATCCGCGCTTCGGCACCCGTCACCGCGGCGCCGTCGGGGTCAGCGAGGAGACCGACGCCTTGGTGATCGTGCTGAGCGAGGAGCGCGGCGAGTGCCGCATCGTCGAGCACGGTGAGTTCTCGGCCGCGCTGAGCCCCGAAGAGGTCGAGGCACGCTTGAACCAGTGGCTGCGGCGGCCCCCGCAGTCCGGCGGCAAGGGCCAAGGGGAAAAAGAGGCCGCGAGCTCGGCCAGCTCCTTGCCCGCCCAATCGGAGGCCACCTCGTGAGCGCCGGCGCGGCGCCCGAAGCCGGGCACTGGTTCACCAATGCGCTGTTGCGCAACTGGAGTACCAAGGCCCTGGCGCTGATCTTGGCCTTGGTCGTGTTCGTGATGACCCGTGACGAGGTCACCCGCACCTTTCGGGTGCCGCTCGAGGTCGCGCCCGATCCGGACCGGGTGCTGCTGACGGATCTGCCGGACTCGGTCGAGGTCGAGGTGCGGGCGCCCTGGGCGAAGATGGCCAAGCTCAAATCCAAGGACTTGGGCGCGGCCTTCATCGATCTGGGCGACGCGCGACCCGGGCCTTTGCAGGTGGACCCCGCTTCGATCGTGATGCCCGAGGGCGTCGTGCTCTCGAACCTCGTCTACGAGACGGTCGACCTGCGCTTCGAGGCGGTGATCGAACGGGAGCTGACCGTCGTCGCGCACCTGGTCGGGGAGATTCACGCCGACTACGAGCGCGTGACCCAAAGCGTCAGCCCCGATCGATGGACGGTGCGCGGACCGGAGCACGCGGTCGAGGGGCTGACGCAGCTCGACACGGAGAGCGTCTCGGTCACGGGCGCGACCGAGAGCCTGGATGTCCGCGCCGCGCTGATCTTGCCCGCGCCCGGGCTGAGTTTCGTGGCCACGGACGCGGGCCATCGTGATCCAGAGGTCCGGGTACGCATCGAGCTCCGGCCGCGCCAAGGAGAACGCGAGCTCGAAGTCCCGGTGGCGGCCGCCGTCGCCGCCGCCCTCGGCGAGGCGCGCAAGGATCGGAGCTTGCGTCCGGTCGAGGCTCCGGCCGCGCCGCGGGTGCAGGTGCAAGGGCCGGTGCCGGCACTGCGCGAGCTGGCGAGCATCTCTGGCGCCTTGGAGGTGAAGGTCGAGGTGGTGGACCTGAGCTTGCCGCGCGCGCGAAATCGGGGGGTGGGAAGTGCGCAGCTCGAGCTCGACTTCGCGTGGGGCGAGGGCGTGGACGAGACCCTGCGATCGAAGCTGAGCTTCGATCCCCGCGAGATCAACTTGGATCTGGCCATCGAAGAGGCGAAGCCGGTCCTCGCGCCCTGAAGGCCCCCTGATCCAGCCCTGATCGGGGACTGCGGTTTGGAGGCCTGAGCGCCTCGCGCTACAAAGCGGGGGTGTCGCGTGAGCGCCAGATGTTCGGCACGGACGGGATCCGCGGGCCCGCCAACGTCCACCCGATGCTGCCCGAAGTGGCGATGCGCGTCGGCATGGCCGTCGGTCGGCACTTTGGCCGCGGCGGCAGCGTGGTCATCGGCAAGGACACGCGGCGCTCGGGCTACATGTTCGAGACGGCGCTCGCCTCGGGTCTGACGGCCGTCGGCGCGCGCGTGATGCTGGTGGGGCCCATGCCGACGCCGGGCATCGCCTACATCACCCGCTCGATGCGGGCCTCGGCGGGGGTGGTCATCTCGGCGAGCCACAATCCCTTCGAGGACAACGGCATCAAGATCTTCGGGGCCGACGGCTTCAAGTTGCCGGACGCCGTCGAGCTCGAGCTCGAGTCCCTGGCCGAAGCTGCCCGCCAAGGCGAGGGCCTGGCCGCGGGGGCCGAGGTCGGCACGGCCTGGCGCATCGACGACGCGGCTGGCCGCTACATCACCCACGCCAAACAGGCTTTCGTCGAAGAGGGGCGCCTGGCCGGGCTCAAGATCGTCGTCGATTGTGCTCACGGCGCGGCCTACAAGGTGGCGCCGGCCGTGCTCGCGGAGCTCGGCGCCGAGGTCATCGCGCTCGGGGTCTCGCCCAACGGCGTGAACATCAACGACGGCGTCGGTGCGCTACACCCCGGAGGCATCGCCCGCGAAGTGAAGGCCCGCGGGGCGACTTTGGGCATCGCCCTCGACGGCGACGCCGACCGGGTGGTCTTCGTCGACGAATCCGGCGAGCTCGTCGATGGTGACGCCGTGCTGGCCATCTTGGGGATTGCCCAAAAAGGCCGAGAGGAGCTGCCCCACGACACGGTGGTCGGGACGGCGATGGCCAACCTCGGGCTCGAGCGCGCCTTGGGCCGCGTGGGCGTGAAGCTGCTGCGCACCAAGGTCGGCGACCGCTACGTCGTCGAGGCGATGCGGGCGGGCGGGTACACCCTCGGCGGCGAGCAGTCGGGGCACGTCATCTGCTTGGATCACAGCACGACCGGCGACGGCATCGTCACCGCCTTGCAGGTGCTCTCGGTGATGCACACCGAGCAGCGGCCCTTGTCGGAGTTGGCCGCCTGCATGGAGCGCATCCCGCAGCTCACCCGCAGCTTTCGCGTGGCGAGCAAGCCAGCCTTGGCCAGCTTGAGCGCGACTACGGCCTTGATCGACCAGGCGCGTAAAGAGCTCGAGGGGGCCGGCCGCGTGCTGGTGCGCTACTCGGGGACCGAGGCGAAGCTGCGCGTGATGGTGGAGTCCGAGCGTCCCGAGGATCTCGAGAGCTGGGTCGGGCGGATCGGCGATGCGGCGGTGGCGGAGATCGGCGCCGCCTGAGTCTTCGGCTGACGTAGACTGCGAGCATGTCGAGGCGGGCTCCGGCGCAGTTGTGGACCGCAGCGGATGCCGCGGCCGCCGATCGCCACACCATGCAGGCCTTGGGCGTGCCCTCGGCGATCTTGATGGAGCGCGCGGCGCTCTCGGTCAGCCAGATGGTGGAGGCGCTCGCTTCGCCCGCGACGCGGGTCGAAGTCCTGTGCGGGCCCGGTAACAACGGGGGCGATGGCGTCGCCATCGCGCGGCAGCTGGCCCATCGCGGGTGGAAGGCGCGGGCGTGGTGCGTCGACGAACGACGCGGCGCTGCGCTCGAAGAACAGCGGGCCATCGCCGCCGCCTACGGGGTCGAGCTGCTCGACGAAATTCCGTCGGCCGCGTCGCTGCGCGGGGCTTGGATCGTCGACGCTCTGTTGGGGACGGGGAGCCGGGGCGCGCCGCGCGGACGCATCGCCGAGGCGCTGGAGCGGGTGCACGCTCTGCGCGAGGTGGGCGAGCTCGCCGGGGTCGTCGCGGTCGACCTGCCGACGGGCGTCGATGCGGACACCGGCGTCGCGCATGCGCTCGCGCTGCGGGCCGATGCGACGGTGACCTTCGAGCGCAGCAAGCCCGGCTTGCACACGGGGCAGGGGCCCGCCTTCGCCGGTCGGGTTCATGTCGCCGAGATCGGATTGTTGCCCGCGCCCGAGGCGAGCCGCGACCTGGCGCTCATCGATGAGGGCCCTTTGCGCAGGGGCTTGCGAGGGCTCGCCGAGGCCCAGCACAAAGGACAACGCGGGCATGTGCTCGTGGTCGGGGGCAGCGCCGGGACGGCCGGCGCGGCGCTCTTGGCCGCGCGCGCAGCGATGCGTGCGGGGGCCGGCTTGGGCACGGTGGTCAGCGACGCCCCCGAACTCGGGGCCGAGTTGCTCGCGCGCAGCCCCGAGCTGATGCGACGGGACTTTGCGGACACCCCCTGGCCGGGAGACGCGCTCGTCGTCGGACCGGGCTGGACGCGTCTCGACGAGCGCCAGTCGGCCTTGGCGCCGGCGCTGTGGCGCGACGCCCCGCAGCCGGCGGTATGGGACGCGGGCGGCCTCTCGCTGATAGGCGAGGCCACGCAGTCGCAGCGCGTGTGCACGCCCCATCCCAAAGAGGCGGCGCAGATGCTGTCGCGGCTCGACGAAAGCGCGTGGGACGTCGCGCGCGTGCAAGGCGGGCGCTTGGCGGCGGCGGCTCGCCTCGCCGAGCTGTGCGGCGCGATCGTGGTGCTCAAGGGGGTGGGCACGGTGGTCTCGGATGGCCGGCGTTCGCGGATTTGCGCCGCCGGTTCGAGCGCTTTGGCGACGGCCGGGAGCGGCGACGTCTTGGCCGGGATCTGCGGCGCCTCGTTGGCGCGCGGGCGGGCCCCCTTCGAGGCCGCGTGCGAGGCGGTGCTCTTGCACGCGTGGGCGGGGGAGCGGCTGGCCGTGGGCAGCGTGGCCGACGAGATCGGGGCCGAGGTCGCGTCGATCTTGGCCGGCCAGGACGCGGCTGCCTCGGGCCCTCGCTGGCCCGGCTTCATTGCGAGCTGAGGGGCGAGCTGAGGGGCGAGCTGAGGGGCGAGCTGAGGGGCGAGCTGAGGGGCCCGCTGAGGGACAGGCGCTCAGGGCTGTTCGGTCGCCGGCAGGCGCGTGCGGACCAGGTCCCGACGGGTCTGCGCGTCGCGGCAGCCGCGGGCCCAGCCGTCGCTGCGGCTGGTGGCCAGGCAGACCGATGCTGGATCCGTGTAGCGGCGGGCGAAGGGGGCGAGCAGATCACCGATGCCGCACTCGCACTTGCCGCAGCCGAGGGGTCCGTCGTCTTCGAGCTCGAAGCGGATCTTGCCGCCGCTGGCGTCGACCGGCAAAAGGCGCCGCATCTCGAGGCGCGTCGCCGGGTCGTTGCTCTCGATCGAGCGGGCCTCGAAGAGCCACAGGGTGTCTTGGGCGAAGCCGCTGCGCCGGCGCGGGATGAAGGCGGCGGCCTCGTAGGGCAAGAGGCGCGGCGTCGCGTCGGCCTGGACTGCGTAGCTGCGCCCTTCGTGGGCGGCGATGGCCCAGGGCATGGGCGCGCCGTCGTCGTCGTGGAAGGGACGGGCCGGCACGGCCGCCAGGTGGTAGCTGCGGTCACCGGGCGTCAAGGCCCGGTACTCGCTCGCGCCGAGGCGGTGCAGGTAGACGCGGTCGTGCTTGCGGCCTTCGTCGTTGCGCTCGAGGGTCTCGAACAAGAGGTGGCCATCGGCGGAGAAGCCGGCGAGGTCGTGCGCGCCGATCCGCGAGGAGCGAACCAGGCAGCTCGCGCCCCCCAAAGCGTGCAGGGCGACCGAGCCGCGCGGCGTGATGAAGGGGACGGCTTTGCCGTCGGGGGTGACCGGAAAGAGCCCCTCGATGTCGTTGAGGGGTTCGTGGCTGGTCACGATGGCCCCATCGAAGGTGTCCGAGACCTGCCCGGTCGAGACCTCGAACACGGCCGAGCGCGCGCGCTCGGGGTCGTCGCCCATGGTCACCACCACTTGCAGGTCACGGCCCACGCCCATGGGGTCGTCGGGGTCGATGCCCCGGGTGATCACCACCCGTGAGGCGCGCTCGCCCGAAGTCAGCAGCACCGGCGTACCTTGGCGCAGCTCGTCGACGCGCGCGTCGGGGGCGACGGGGACCAAGTAGAGTTCTTCTTCGCCGTCGCCGATGACCCGGCGCGCCACGAGGTGGCGATCGCCCAGGGCCAAGGCGAGCAGGTTCATGTCGGCGTCGCCGATGCGGGTGGTCTCGCCGAGCTCCACGTCGTAGCCGAGTAGGCCGGAGGCATCGCGCAAGACGACGTAGCGTCCGCCTCGCAGCGCGCCGACGAGCGACATGACCTCGCGGGGACCCTCCGAGATCACATAGGGCGGCCGATCTTCGGGTCGCTCATCGTCGCTGCGAAAGCTGGGCGCCAGATCGACGCGCAAGGTGCGGTTCGCGCTGAGCACCACGAGGTAGCGACCGTCGGCGGTGAGCAAGAGCTGGTCGACGCGCGAGGTCGGCAACAAGATGCGCTCCTCGGCCAACTCGGCCCCGTTGGGGCAGCTGTCGTTGGCGCAACGATCGCGGATCAGCGTGACCGTGTTGCCACCTTCGGCGAGGGCGACCACGCGCGGCGAGCTGGGCAGAAGCTGCGCCGCGTGCCCGAAACTTCGGGCGTCGCACATGGTCGTAGGATCCGGAGGAAGACACGCCGTCATGCCCAGTACACCGAAGACCAGGCCCAAAGACGCAAAGCGCCGCGTGAAAGCGCTCAAACCCACCAAAAGGCATTACACCAAGGGGAGCCAGTTGTGGCAAGCTTCGGCGCCGTGATCCGCCTTTCGCACTCGCTGGCGCCCCTGGCGTGCGGGCTGGCCTTGCTGGGCAGCGCCTGCGACGGCTCGACGCCGGCCGCTCAGGCCGCCCAAGAGGTCCAAGAGGCCAGTACGGCGCCGCCGCGCCCGCCGAAACTCGACGATGCGGCCTACGCCGAGCTGGTTCAAAAGGCGAAGGTGGCGCTCGAAGACGAGGGCGGCGACATCGTGGCGGCCGAGGCCGATCTCCGACGCGTCGCCCAAGACGCCGAGGATTTGCACCTGCGCGCGAACGCGTCGCTGCTCTTGGGGGCGATCGCCGAGGCCCGCAAAGATCACCGCGCTGCCATCTCTTGGTACACGCAAGCGCGCAACTGGCTGCCCGAAGAGCCGAGCACGCACGCAGTACTGGCCTTGGCGCTGGCCGCCGAGGGCCGCTACGGCGAGGCGCAAGAGGTTCAAAAGGCGCTGGTGGAGCTGACCCCAGACGACCTGCAAGCGTGGCTCTTGTGGGGTGAGATGCGCTTCAAGGGGGGCGACGAAGAGGGGGCCAAAGAGGTCTACGCCGGCTACGAGATGCGCCGCAAAGGCCTGCTCGACGGCCTGACCCTCAAAAAGGACGGCAAATACGTCAGCGGCGTCGAAGAGCGCGTCGGCTGTGTCGAGAACCTGAGCGCGGCCTCCGACAACGGCACCGCGCTGGCCCTGCTCTACGCTCTCGACAGTGATCCCGCAGCCGAGGTGCAGCTGGCCATCGTGGCCTTGATGGGCACGCAGCGCCTCTCCGGCTACGTCCCGGCTCTCGAGGCCTACGCCAAAAAGGCCGAGGGTGACGAGGCCAAGCAGCTGGTGCAGTGGGCGCTCGACGAGATCGCGCGCGACGGCGTCGAGACCAAGCCCGGCGGGCCGCCTTGGGATCCCGCGGCCGACGGCGAAGCTGCGCCCACCGGCGAAGCTGCGCCCACCGGCGAAGCTGCGCCCACCGGCGAAGCGGCGCCCACCGGCGAAGCGGCGCCCACCGGCGAGCCTGCGCCGGCGTCCACGGGCGATCCGCCCGCGGGCGAATGAACCCCCATGAACACGCGCGCACCCGCATCGGTCGAGGTTCGTCGACTGCACTATCGCTACCCGGGTGCGCCGCGCGAGGCGTTGCACGACGTCGAATTTCACATCGCCCCGGGTGAGCGGGTGGGGTTGTTGGGCCCGAACGGCGCCGGCAAGAGCACCTTGATGCGTCTGTTGTGCGGCTACCTGGTCCCGCCGCGGCGCGAGGGCCTGTCGCTGCGCGTCGCCGGACTCTCGGTGCTCGAGCAGGACCTCGCGGTTCGAGAGCGTGTCGGCTACCTGCCGGAGCTGGTGCCCTTGTACCTGGAGTTGCGCGTGCTCGAGCACCTGAGCTTTCGCGCGGCCATCAAGCGGGTGCCCCGCAAGGCGCGGCCCGCCGAGATCCGCCGGGTGGCCGAGGCCACCGGCCTCGTCGACATGCTCGAGGTGCCGATCGGACGACTCTCGCGTGGTTATCGGCAGCGCGTCGGGATCGCGGACGCCTTGTTGGGCGCGCCGCCTTTGGTGGTCCTCGACGAGCCGACGGTGGGCTTGGACCCAAACCAGGTGCAGGGGATCCGCAGCATGCTCGAGCGCCTCGGCGGCGGGCAGACGCTGATCTTCAGCTCGCACGTGCTCGCCGAGGTCGAGCAGCTGTGCGATCGCATCCTCATCTTGAGTGAGGGGCGACTGGTCGCAGACGAGGCGGTGAGCGAGGCGCTGGCCGGGGCCTTGATCGTCGAGTTCGAGGCCGAGGTCGCGGCCGTGCGCAAGGTGGTCGAAGCCGCCCGCAAGTCGCTCGGACTGTCCTTGGGTGAGGGGAGCGAGGATCGCTACGAAGTCGAGCAAGGCGTGTGTCGGGTCGAGGTCGCGGGCGCGACGCTCGATGCCGAGGCCCAAGGCGAGCTCGATGCTTCGGCCAGCGGAAGCCGTGCGGACGCGAGCCGCAGCGGTGCACGCTGGGAGGCCCAGCGGCGAGCGCTGGCGGCGGCCATCGGTCGGGCGGCCCGCGACGCCGAGCTGGCCATCTTGCGTCTCGAGCCGGCGCGTCGGCGCCTCGAGGAGCGATTCGCGCGGGCCACGGGCTTCGTCGAAGGCGAGGGGGAGAGCACATGAGCGCCTACGAGTGGACGCGTTCGGTCTTGCACCTCGCCCGGCGCGAGCTGCTGTCCTTGTTCGTCACGCCCTTGGCCTACCTGGTCGGCGGCTTGTTCTTGCTCAACCAGGGCTACAACTTTTGGCTGCTGCTGCAGGTCCTCAACGACCCCTTTGCCGCGCCGGGCCCGGTGATGCAGTTCTACTTCGGCGGCAGCTTCTTCATCTTTTGGCTGCCGGTCATCTTCATCTGCGCGACGCTGAGCATGCGCAGCTTGGCCGAAGAGCGAGGGCAGGGGACCTTGGAGGCCCTGCTTACGGCACCTTTGACCCCGGGGCAGGTGGTGCTCGGCAAGTACCTCGGCGTGCTCGTCTTTTACGTCGCGCTGTGGATCCCGACGCTGGTCTTTTATGTGCTGCTCGCCTCGGCGGCCTCGGCCACGCCCGAGATGAGCCCCGAGCTCGGGCCCATCGCCAGCGGCTACCTCGGGACCTTCTTGGTCGGCGCGAGCTTTTTGGCCGTTGGCGTGCTGAGTTCGGCTTTGTCGCGCTCGCAGCTGGCCGCGGCCTTGAGCACCTTCGTCGGCTGCACGATCGTGTTGCTGGCCGGCTTGTTGGTGGACCAAGTCGACACGGCCTGGCTCTCGCAAGTGCTCGAGCGCACGAGCTTGCTGGCCATGATGCAGGAGCTGGCCCAGGGCATCGTCGACGGGCGCTGGCTTTGGTACCACCTGGGCGCCGTGGTCGCGGCCTTGGTGCTGGCGGTGGTGGTCATCGACCCGCGTCGAGACCTACTTCGCTGGGTTGTGGCGGGCGCCGTGGCCCTCAGCGCGCTGCAGTTCGCCGCCTTCGCGGGCCGTCACGCCGACCGGGCGGACTGGACCGAAGGCAAGGTCTACACCCTCTCGGAGCGGGCGCGCGAAGTGCTGGGCCAGCTCGAGGGCCCCATCGACGTGACGGTGGTCGTGCCGGCGAACCTCGGCGCCGGTCGCCCGAACCCGCTGTTCGGGGAGCTGCGAGAGGTGCTGACGCGGATGACCAAGGCCTCGCCGGCCTTGCGCGTGCGCATGCTCGACCCCGACCGCGGCCGCCAAGAGGCCGAACGACTGCTCGACGACTTCGCCTTGTCGGGACGCGAGCTCGCGGACGGGGTGGTGCTCGTGCGCGCGGGGCAAGGGCCACGCCTGCGCCGGGCTCACGTCTTGCCCGAAGAGCTCGTCGTCTACGCGACCGGGCCCGACGTGCAGACCAACGGCCCTCGGGTCAAAGCCTTCTTGGGCGAAGAAGCCCTCTTGTCGCGCTTTTTGGAGGTCAGCGCGCCGCGCAAGATTCGGGTCTGCCACAGCCAAGGGCACGGCGAGCCGGCCTTCGACAACCTCGAGCCCTACGCCGGCTACGCGCACCTGGGCGACCTCATCAAAGGCGCGAACCTCGAGCTGCTCGCGGTGGACTTGCAGTCCGAAGGCGGCCTCGACGCCTGCGACTTGTTGTTGGTGGCCGGACCCAAGGGGCCCTTGGCGGCCATCGAGGCCTCGCGGATCGAGGCCTACCTGGCGGGCGGCGGCGATCTCTTGGTGCTCAGCGGCGCGAACTTCATGAACGGGAGCCCGGGCCTGTTGCGCAACGGCCTCGAAGAGCTGCTGGCCAACTACGGGATCCGATTCGGCTCTCGGGTGGTGCTTCATCCCAGCGAGATGGAGGGCGACTCGGGGCTGATCACCTTCACCTTGATGACCGGTTGGGCCGAGCACCCGGTCACCCGCAGCTTGGTGATGCGGCCGGTTTCTTTCGTGCAGGTGCGCGAGCTGGCCCTCGATGCGCCGGCTGTGCCGCTGGTCGCGGTCGACGAGCGGGGCTGGGCCGAGTCCGACGTCGATGGCTTTCAAGTCGGGGCCATCCCCGTGTTCGACGCGGGGCGCGACCAGCTAGGGCCGGTCCCCGTCGCGGCGGCGGTCGAGCGCGACCAGTCGCGCATCGTGGTCATCGCCTCGGATGCCTTCGCGCTCAACGCCTACTTTCGTGACGACGTGGCCTACGATCACGGCCGCGACTTCGTGCTCAACGCCATCGGCTGGCTCACGCAGCGGCCGCAGCTTTTGGGGATCCGTCCGCGGGCGCGCGAGCACGTCAAGCTCGTGCTCTTGCCCCAACAGCTCGAGCGAATGAAGTGGGTCTGCTTGCTGGGGCTGCCCGCCTTCGCGCTCGGCTTGGGCTTGCTGATGTGGTGGAGGCGGCGGCAATGAAGCTGAGCTGGCCCTTGCTGCTCTCGGGTTTGGCCGTCGTCGTGTCGGGGGTGCTGGCCTGGGCCGACCCCTTCGATCGGGCCGAATCCGGCGCCGTGATGGTCTCGAATCGCTCGGCCGCGCGGCGCTTGTTCCCCGGCCTCGGCGAGCTCTCACCCGGCGGCGCCAACTTCGAATTTCAGACCCCCGAGGGCGCCCGGATCCGCTTGCAGCCCTCCCCGGACGGTGGGCATGTCGTCCTCGAAGGAGAGCGCTTGTTGGGGCCGGCGGATCCGGAGGCGGTCGACGGCATCTGGGCGTCGCTTCGCATGGCGACGACCCTGCGCGCGGTCAGCCCCGGCTCGGACATCGGCAAGGGGCAAGGTGGCGTGGTGCGCGTCGGGCTCGGTGATCAGACCTTGGTCTTGAGCTTGGGCCGCTCGGCCCCGGACAAGAGCGGCCTTTACGGCGTGCTCGAACACGAGGGCGACGAAGCATGGGTCGTCGAAGAAGAGCTCGCGTGGCTGGTGAGCCAGCCGGCCGAGGCCTGGCTCTCGCACCGCCTCGCCGAAGTCGAAGTGGAGGCGCTGCGTGGCCTGACTTGGGGCGAGTCCTTGGCGATTCGGCTCGGCGACGACGGCTTGTGGCGCAGCGAGGGGGAGCCGGTGACGCTGCTCGGTACCCAGGCGGTGGAGCTGCGCTTGGATCGCCTCTTCAACAGCCGCCTCGAGCCGATGGTCGATCGTGAAGAGGTCGAGTTCAGCGCGCGCCCCTGGCTCTTGGTGAACTTGGCCGGTGGCAGCGCGCGAACCTTCGCGCTCGGCGGGGCCTGCCCCGAGCACCCCGATCGGGTGCTCGTCGATCGCGGCCCCGGCATGCTCGGCTGCATCGAGGTCGAGCTGGTCGAGCCTTGGAAGATCGAGGACCCCGGGGCGCCCTTGGTCGAGTCGAAGTTCTTGCCTTTGCGCTTCGCCGAGCTGCTCGCCGTGCACCTCGAGCAGCCGGAGCGTCGAACCTTGCGTCGGCGGACGGGCGGGTGGCTGCTCGACGAAGAGGGGCGCACGGTCGAGGTCATCGACGACGAGGCCTTTCGTTGGTTCTCGACCCTGTCCGCCGCCCGCGTCGACTTGGAGGCGGGGACGCGTCCTCGCGCCGACTTGAGCGCCTTGCAGGGGCGGGTGAGCCTGTCCTTCGAGACCGGCCCCGAGCGGCGGCTTCGCTTCGAGTGCGGGCGCGATGCCAAGCGACGCTTGTGGTGCGCGCGAGACTCGGGCCTGTTGCGCGCGATCGTGGGTGAACCCCCGCGACTCGCCTTCGACGCCGAGACCTTCGAGGACCGCCGGATCTTCCGCTTTTCGGCGGCGGACGTGCGGGGCCTGGTGCTCGAGGGCGACGGCCCGCGCACGAGCGTGCGCCGCGACCTTGGCGCTTGGCGCTTGGATCAACCCGCGCACCCCGATGGCGACGCGGCCTTGGATGAGCTGAGGGTCGAAGCCTACCTCTCGACCCTGGCCACCTTGCGCGCCGAGGCCTGGGCCGACGCACCGACGGGAGAGCCGCTTCGCAAGGTGAGCTTCGAGCTCGCGCCGGCCGACGGCGCGCCGAGCGAGTTGAGCCTCGAGGTGTACGCGAACTGCCGGGCGCGTGCCGAGGGCAAGCGTCCCTTGCTGCTCTCGCCACATGCATGCCGTGCGCTGGCGGGCGACTTGCTCTACGACGATCCCTTGCGCAACTGGCTGCGCGAGAGTGAGGGCCTGCAGATCCGACCCGCGGGCCAGGCCGAGGCCATGCCCTGGGTGTTGACCCGAAGCCCCGAGGGGTGGGCGCCGGTCAACGAGGCGGCCTTGCCCCCCGAGGCCGTGACGACCTTGGAGGCTCTGCTTGCGCGCTGGGACTCCTTGCGCAGCGTCGACCTGCGTTCGGGGGTCCGGCCCGGACCCGCGCAATGGCGCATCGACTTCGAGGGTGAGCATCGGGCGCCGGCCCGGGTCGAGATCGGGGCGGACTGGGCGGCGTTGGTCGGGGCGGACTGGTGGTACGCCTTGGCACCGGTCGAGGAGGGGAGCGCGTCGGGACCGCCTTCGATCCCCGATCTGGATCCGTCCGCGGAGGGCGACGAGGGAGACCCGGGCGCCGACGAAGAGCCATGAGCCCGGTGATATAGTCCGCGCATGAGTTCGACGCTGCGCCGACGCGCGCTGTTTGCGGCTTTCGTCCTGGGACACGCCTACGGCTGCAAGGAGGACTTCACGGCCGACTGCCCCACGGGCAATGAAAACTGCGAGTGCGGAGAGAACGACGCGTGCCTCGACGGGCTGGAGTGCCGCTCGAACGTCTGCGTCTCGATGGACGACGAGACCGGGGACGAGTCCATCGGCGAGTCGTCGAGCGAGAGCAGCTCGACCACGAGCGAGACCGGTGACGGGGATGGCGATGGAGATGGCGACGGAGACGGCGACGGAGATGGAGATGGCGACGGGGATGGAGATGGCGACGGGGATGGAGATGGAGATGGAGATGGAGATGGAGATGGCGATGGAGATGGAGATGGAGATGGAGATGGAGATGGAGATGGAGATGGAGATGGCGACGGAGATGGCGACGGAGATGGAGATGGCGACGGAGATGGAGATGGCGACGGAGATGGAGATGGCGACGGAGATGGAGATGGCGACGGAGATGGCGACGGAGATGGAGATGGCGACGGAGGTCTGTGCAGCTCCGACGACGAGTGCGGCGACAACGAGTACTGCGACGCCGGTGCGAGCTCGCCGAGCTGCGTGACGGGATGTCAGCCTTTCACGCGCCCCTGCACGACCGGAGATGTCTGCATCCCCAAGGCCGAGAGCGCGGGCTGGTGGTGCCAGCCGGACATCGGGAGCGGGGGGCAGACCGATGGCTGTGCGGGGAGCGCCGACTGTGCCGAGGGGCTGATCTGTGACACCAGCGCCTCCTTGTGCGTGGACCTTTGCGAGCGCCAAGACGATGACTGCGCGGGCGGTCAAAGCTGCGTCGACTTGAACCTCGACTACGGCAGCGACTACGACGGCGTGGTCGGGCAGTGCGATCCGCCGGCGGGGCAGATCTTCGAACTCACGGTGACCCTCAACGGGCCCGGGCTCGTCGACGAAAAGACCTACGGTGCGCTCGACTGTCAGGGCTCGGCGTGTACGGGCCGATATGTCACCAACGCGAGCTTCGATGTCGAGGCCGTCGCGCAGCCGAACTCCACCTTCGTGGCGTGGACAGCCGGGCCCTGCATGGGCTCGACCAACCCCGTGTGTGGCGTGACCATGAGCGGCGACCTCGGGATGAGCGCCCAGTTCACCCAGACCTCGAACCTGGCCTTCGTGACCTCGGAGACCTTCCCGATCACCACGGCCGGCGGGATCGCGGCCATGGACGCCCACTGCCAGGCGGCGGCGGACGCGGCGGGCTTTGGTGGAACCTTTTTGGCCTGGCTGCACACCTCGACGCAAAGCCCGAAGGACCGCTTCAACTCCTACAGCGGCTGGGTTCGCACCGACGGACGCCCGTGGATGCAGCACACGACGGAGTTCGTCGACAGCTGGCGGCAGTACTACCCCTTGCTCGACGAAAATGGCGAGTGGCTCGCGTCTTTCGATGTGGCCTGGGTCGGGAATACGGACACCTGCGCCGACTGGAGCTCGACCCTGGTGGGCAACGCCCAGGTGGGCAACCCGGACCAAAGCGGGTGGTGGAATGCGGGCAACCAGTCGCGTGCCTGCAACTCGAGCCAGCACCTGGTCTGCTTGGAGACGACCATCAACGCCGCGAACGTGGTGCCGACTGCGCCTCCGAGCGAGCGGCGGGTTTTCTCGACCGCGGGCTCGGTCGCCAATGGCAGCTTGGCCAGCCTCGACGCCTTTTGTCAGACGCAAGCCGATCTCAACGGTCACCCGAGCGGGACCTACCGAGCGCTCGTCGCCACCACCTCCCAAAGCGCGACGGGCCGCTTTTTGGAGGCTGGCCCTAACTGGTACCGCGAAGACCACGTCGCCATCGCGGAGAGCCCGGCCGAGTTCAAGGCGGGGAACTGGATCGCCGCGCCCGCGATCGACTCCGAGGGCAACAGCGACTCGAACTCGATCGTTTGGGCTGGGTCGGACGATGTGACGACCGCCGCCGGCAGCACCGCCGACAACTGCAACAACTTCACCTCGGTGCTGAGCGGAGACACCGGCTACCGCGGCGTGGTGGGCAGCTCACAGCGGCCCTTTACTGGGCTCACCTTCGCGTGCTCGAACTCCCTGAGCCTGATCTGCGTGCAGGAGTAGGGGACACCCGGGCACGAAAAAGGGCGCCGCGAGGGCGCCCTTTTTTTCGGGGTGGGGAGGCGGAGGCCTCAGCCGGCCTTTTTCTTGTCGAGGGCGGCGGCGGCCTTCTCGGCCAGCTCGCGCTGCTGCTCTTCCATGGCGGCCACGGCGGTGGGGTGCCACGGAGCGCCGGGCGGGTAGACCCAGCCCTCGGTGCCCGCCTCGGGATCCGTCTGCCACACGGCGACGAACTCGAGCAAGCCGCTGTCATGCGCGAAGCCGGTGTCGCTGAAGCGCTTGAACTTGCCCTTGAACTTGTACTGCTTGCCGATCTCGAGGGCGATCTGCGGGGCGTCCTTCCACATGTCCGCCTCGTAGTCTTGGATCTTGAAGGCGTAGTTCACGACCATCATCGCGCGCTTCTTGCCCTTCGTATCTTCCTTGTCGGTGATCCAGAAGTGGGGCTGTTTGCCGAGGTCGCAAAAGGGGTCGTCCTCGGCGCACTCCGGCGGCACGTAGATTTCTTGGACCCAGCCTTTGATCTCGATCTCGGTGCCGTTGTCGCCTTCTTTGACGCGCTCGTCGATGTCGGAGCGGAGGCCGAAGATGGAGTAGCTGCCGTCCTCCCATTGCTTGGGGGCGCGGGCATCGTCGAAGTTGGGCGGCGGGGGGAGTCCGACCTTGATGTTCGGAATCTCCTCTTTTTGCTCGGTCTCGGCCTCGGCCTCTTCGGGCTTGTCACAGCCGGCGAGGGGCAAGAGCGCGGCGAAGAGGAGGGCAGAGCCGGTCAGGGTAGCGAGCTTCATCGAGGGCGTCTTTCTCGGGTTCGTCGGTTTTGGGGGCCGCCAAGGGGGGAGGCAGCGCGGTGCTTTCGCCGCGTCGGGTCTTATCATGCGCTGGAGCGAAGGTTCAAGCGTTTGCGCCCTAGAGGCCGATCGGGGGCGATCCGGGGTGGGGTGCGGCTTTGCCGGGCTTCCCGGGGGCCCGGGCCGCATACGCGCGCGAAGGCCCCCGGATCTACCGGCAGGCCGCGGGGGGCTGGTCACATCGCCAGTGCCTACCGGCCGCGACCCGTCGCGCCTACACTGCCGGCCGTGTCGAGCCTCCTCGCCGCACTTCAGCGCTGGGCGCGTAGCTCCGCGTTGGCCCAGATTGGGCTCGCTTTGGCGGCCTGCGGTGATTCCGCGCCGGCCGAGGCGACGCGCTCGAGCGCGCCAGAGTCCGGGGAGGGTCCTGACGGGGGGCCCGTCGGGGGCGGGGCCACCGATGGCGATCCGCCCGTCGCGGCGGACCGGACCTTGGTGATCGGCGTCGCCCGGCTGCCGGCGGGCCTCGACCCGATGAGCGATCTCGACGCATGGGCCACCCGAATCAGCGAAGACCTGGTCTTCGAGGGGTTGGTGAGGCGCGATCCCCAAGGGGCGCCCTGGGCTCGGATGGCGCTGGCCGACCGGTGCGAGGTCGATGCCGCCCGGGCGACCCGGCGGGTGACCTGTCATCTGCGCGCGGGGGCGAGCTTCAGCGACGGGCGCGAGATCGAGATGGAGGACGTCTTGTACTCGGCGAAGTACTGGCTCGACCCACGGCGGGCGACCAGTCGGGCGCGACGCGGCCTGGCGGGGCTGCGCTCGGCCGAGATCGTCGATGGCCCGACGGCCGGCGCCGCCGACAAGGACCCCGGGCGCTGGATCCGTTTCGAGTTCGAGCAACGCGATCCGCTCGCCCTCGAGAAGCTCGCCGAGATCAAGATCGTCCCTCGCAAGCTGCACCGCGGACGCGAGAGTCGCTTCGCCCGCGAGCCGGTGGGCAGCGGATCCATGCGGGTGGTGGCCATGAGCAACGACCGCTGGGTGCTCGAGCGGGTGGGGCCCGACGACGGGCGCAGCTTGCAAAAGCTCGTCTTGCGCGAGTTCTCGGACGCGGCGGTGGCCCTGACGGCGCTGCGGCGGGCCGAAATTCATCTCCTCGACGCCGTCGCGCCGAGCTACGTACCCGAAGAGCTGGGGCGACCCGGCATGGCGGCCCGCTTTCGGGCCTGGGTTCGCAGCCCGGCCGCCTACGACCTACTGATGTTCAACGCCCGCCGCGAGTCTCATGTTGGCGGCAACTTGCGACACGCGCTGGTCGACGCGGTGCCGCGGGTGGCCATCTCGCGCGAGCTCTACGGCTCGCCGGGCTGGGATCAGCTCGCGCCCATCGACATGGACGCGCCACGCGAGCTCGACATGGACGCGCTCGTCGACGTCACGAGCTGGCCCGTCGGCGGCGAGGCCTCGGCCGGGGCCGCCGGGCCTGGCGGCCTGCCGTGGCGTCCGGATCCGGCCCGCGATGCCGAGGGGGCGGTCGAGGCCGCCGACATGCTCGACGCGATGGGCTACCGCATCGAGCGGGACCTGCGGCGGCGCAACGAGCTCAACTTGCGGATCACTTTGACTTGGGACGGGCAGCAAGGCCACGCGACGGCCTTGGCCGAGGCCGTTCGGGCCAGCTGGCGACAGCTCGGCATTCAGACCCCCGAGGCCGTGGCGAGCTGGGCCTACCTGAGCGGCCTGATGCGCAAGGGCGACTTCTCCGTCGCCCTGGGGCGCTTGGCCAGTCACCAGGACGCCGACCTCTACGACTACGCCCACTCGCGCGGCGACCAGAACCTCTCGGGGATCAGCGACGCCGCCTTGGATGAGGCTCTCGTCGACTACCGCCTGGCCGAGACCCCCGAGGCGCGACGCGCGGCCAAGGCCAAGATCGCCGCACGGCTCGAGGCCCAGGAGGTCTTCGCCGTCTTGCATGCGCCGGCGCCGGTGCTCTTGGCGAGCCGACGTGTGCGCGGCCTCGAGTTCGAAGACGACCTGCCGCGACTCGACAAGCTGACCTTGGCCGCCCGCGGGTCGGCCGAGGTCTGGGACTTGCGCTGAGCCTTCGCGGGGGCCCAGCCGCGGCGCGATAGGGGGGCGGGGAGATCTTCGCGAGAAAATTGGGCATGTAGGTAAAGCTGCTACAAGCGAAGGGTCCCACCCGTTCGAAGGAGAGCGCCATGTCCACCCTCATCTTGTTGTTCAGCATCATCACCCAAGGCTCGAACCCCAGCACCGATCCCGCCGCGAGCGCGAATACGGTCGCCAACACCCAGATTTCGGGCCACATGCGCTACCACGGCGTCGAGAAGCTCCTCGCCAAGTTCGAGGCCGAGGCCGCCCAAAACACCCCCGGCTGAGCCGGACTTCGCCCGAAGTGGAGCGTCGGCCACAGGCAGGCGCTCCCGAGCTTGAGCCCACGCCCCAAGCTCGGTACGAAGCCACAGTGCCCATCGTCAGCATGACTGGGTTCGGGGTGGCGACTTCGGGCGGCATACGAGTCGAAGCGCGCTCCGTGAACGCGCGCTTTTTGGAAGTGAAGATTCGCCAGCCCTTCGGGGCGGCCGGAGAGTCCCGGTTGCGAGCCCGCGTCAAAGGACGCTTGGGTCGTGGCCGGGTCGACGTCTTTGTCGCCTTCGATCCCGACGCGGCCGCCGCCGAGGGAGGCGAGGCGGGCCCCACTTGGTTGCCCGCGCTGCGAGCCTTGTTGAGCGAGCTCGACTTGGTGCGACGTGAAGGCGAGCGAAGTGGAGTCGAGCTCTCGATGCCCAACGCCTTGGAAGTGCTCGACTTTTCGCGCCGGAAGTCCGGGCATGAGGCGGCCTCGGCGGGAGACGACGAGCTCCCGGCCGGCTGCGTCGAAGCCTTCGATGGCGCGCTCGATGCTCTGATCGAGATGCGCCGCAAAGAGGGCGAGGCCCTGCACCGGGTCTTGGTCGGGCAGCTCGACGCGCTGCAGGCGGTCATCGCCCGGGTCGGCACGAGCTTGGCGGGGGAGGGCGAGCGCCTGCTCGCCATGCGCCGCGAAGGTCTGGCCAAGCTCCTCGGCGAAGCGGGAGAAAATGCGCTTCGTCCGGACGACCCGGCCTTGCTCAAAGAGGTGGCCTTGCTCGTCCAGCGCGGTGACGTGCGCGAGGAGCTCGATCGCCTCGAGAGCCATTTCGCCCAGCTGCGCGAGCTCCTCGCCGCGAAGCCCAAGGCCGGGCAGGGCAAGCGCCTCGATTTTTTGGTGCAAGAGCTGCTGCGCGAGGTGGGAACCTTGGGCGCGAAGACCACGGCCCACGAGGCGAGCGCCGAGCTGATCGAGGCCAAGTCCATCATCGAAGCGATGCGAGAGCAGGTTCAAAATGTCGAGTGAGTCGTCGAAGCGCATCACCTTGCCCGGGCGCGAGGCCATCTCCAGCGAGGGCCCGCGAGGCCAGCTCCTGGTGGTGAGTTCACCTTCGGGGGCGGGCAAGTCGACCCTGTGCAAGCGCTTGCGACGGGAGTTCGACGACCTCGGCTTCTCGGTCTCCTACACCACGCGGGCACCGCGTCCGGGGGAGACCGACGGCGTCGAGTACCACTTCGTCGACGCGTCGACCTTTCAGGAGATGGCGGCCCGGGACGAGTTTGCCGAGTACGCCATGGTCCACGGCAACATGTACGGGACCGACGCCCGCACGGTCGAGGCGGCCCTGGCCGGGGGGCGCGACTTGATCTTCGACATCGACTTTCAAGGCGGGCGGTCCTTGCGCCGCCATTTCGGCGAGGACGTCGTGCTGGTCTTCATCTTGCCTCCGAGCTTGCAGGAGCTGGAGCGGCGTCTACGCACCCGGGCGACCGATGCGAACGAGGTCATCGAGCGGCGCTTGAAGGTGGCTCTCTCCGAGATGGAGCATTACGCTGAGTACGACTACGTGATCTTGAACGATGACCTCGACACGGCCTACGACGCGCTGCGCGGCATCTACCTCGCATGTCGCCACCGCATCGCCCGCACGCGCTTTTTGGCCGAGCGCTTGTTGGCGGGCGAAGAGGTATCCACACGGTGAATCCACGCGGCGGGTCGGCCACTTCCCACGAGGAGGGCGCCATGTCGGCTGAAGCCGCGACGGTGGCCCCGAGCAAGCCCGTCGACGATCCCTTGGCCGCGCACTTCGCCGCGGTCATCGGGGCGCTGCGCAGTCACGACGCGCGCGTCGACGTGGAGCCGGTCGAAAAGGCCTACCGCGTCGCCCAAGACGCCCACGCCACGCAACGTCGCAAGAGCGGCGAGCCCTACCTGATCCATCCGCTGCGCGTCGCCACGACCATCGCGCGCTTGGGGCTCGGCCCGGCTTCGGTCGCCGCGGCCTTGATGCACGACTCGGTCGAAGACAGCGACCTCACCATCTACGAGGTCACCGAGTCCTTTGGCCGCGAGGTGGCCAACTTGGTCGATGGCGTCACCAAGCTCGGCAAGGTCCCTTACTTGTCGCGGCGCGAGCAGCAAGCCGAGTCCTTTCGCAAGATGCTGCTGGCCATGAGCCAGGACATCCGCGTGTTGCTGGTCAAGCTCGCGGACCGCCTCGACAACATGCAGACCCTCCAGCACATGCCGGCCGAAAAACAGCGCCGCATCGCGCGGGAGACGATGGACATCTACGCGCCTTTGGCCGGGCGCCTGGGCATCGACTGGATCCGCAACGCGCTGGCCGACTTGGCCTTCAGCTATCTCGAGCCCGTCACCTACGCCGGCACCCAGGGCCGGGTCGACGCGCTCTTGGACGGGGCGCCCACCTTCGTCGAGAACACCCTCGAGCGCGTGCACCGGGCCTTCGCCGACGCGGCCGGCAACCAAGGCGCCGACGCGGCCCCCTGGGAAGAGGGGCGCTTTGGTCCGGTGGAGCTGCGCGCCACGATGCGCACCGTCTACAAGGTCCACAACTTCGAGCTTCAGGCCGACCGCGAGGTCGACCACGTCTCGGATCTGGTCTCCTACCAGGTGGTCACGCGCGACCGGGTCTCGGCCTACGCGGCCTTGGGTCGCGTGCATGCGGCCTTCAAGCCGGTGCCGGGCCGCTTTCGCGACTACATCGCCTTGCCGCGTCCCAACCGCTACCAGGCCCTGCACACCACCGTCGTCGACGTCACGGGCACCCGACTCGAGATCCAGATCCGCTCCGAGCGCATGGACGCGGTGGCCGAGCGCGGCGTGGCAGTCGAGCTGGGCAAGGGCGCGAGCCCCGAGGCCGTGCGCATGGACTGGCTGGACGAGCTGCTCGACTGGGAGGACGAGGTCACCGATCCCAACGAGTTCATCGAGGCGGTCAAAGCCGAGCTCTTCGCCGACGAGGTCTACGCCTTTACGCCCGCCGGCGAGCTGCACACCTTCCCCTCGGGGGCGACGCCCATCGACTTCGCTTTCGCCGTGCACACCGACGTGGGCTTGCGTTGCGCGGGCGCCCGCGTGAACGGCCACGTGGTGCCGCTGCGCTATCGCCTTCGCCAAGGCGACACGGTCGAGATCATGACCTCGCCGGGGGCCGAGCCCAAAGCCGAGTGGGTGAAGATCGCCCGCTCGTCTCGGGCGCGCGCCAAGATCAAACACTACTTGCGTTCGCGCGAGCGCGAGCGTTTGCAGGTGACCGGCGAGCAGCTGCTCAACGGCCTGCGCCCCGGCCTGCACGATCGCCTGATGGCCCTCGAAGAGGGTCCCGCCACGGAGCTGCTCGACAAGGTCGGCGTCGCGCGCGAGCGCGGCTTGCTCGGCGTGGTCGAAGAGGTCGGCTCGGGCTCGGTCGAGGCGCGCGAGGTCTCGATCGCCCTCGGCGAGGAGCAAGAAGAAGCCGAGGTCGCGCGCCCCGATCAGAGCCTGGTCGGTCGCGTCTTGCGACGCATGGCCGGCCGCTCCAAGAGCGATGGGATGCGCCTGGCCGCGGGGGCGGGTCGGCGCGACGCCCCGATCGTGATCACCCGCGAGCTGCTCGAGAGTCACGGTGGGGTGGTGACGCTCAGCGACTGTTGCGCGCCGGTGCCCGGCGATCCCTTGGTCGGCTACCTCAGCAACAAGGGGATCCGAGCCCACGTGCAGACCTGTCCGGCCGTCCAGCGCGAGGTCGCGGGCCGTCGCGTCTATCTCAAGTGGGGCGAGGTGAAGGTGCTCGCGCCCATCGAGCTGCGGGTCAAGACGATGAACTCGGTCGGTCTGCTCGCCGAGATGAGCCGCGTCTTCTCCTCGTTGGGGGTGAACATCAAGCAGGCCAACTGCCGCGCCCTCGACGACCAGGACCGCGCCATGAACACCTTCCACGCCTCGGTCCGCTCGCTCGAGCAGATCGAAGGCCTCGAGCGGGCGCTGCGGCGGATCCCCGGCGTCATGGACGTCCAGCGGGTCCTCGACGGCCAACATGGCGGCTAGGGGCGCGAGGACCGCTGAATTCGGCCTTCGAGGCCCGCGCTCGGCGACCAGGGAGCGCGCTTGACTCGGGCCGGATGCGCGGCTACACATCGCGGCCCGGGACAGCCATGGCCTCCTTTACGCAGATCACCGAGAAGAAGCGCACCCGTCGTCACAAGAACGCCGGTGCGGCCCGCAAACGCAAGCTCGCGGCCAAGAGCACGCTGAGCTACGACGAGCTCTTCGCGGCCTGCGGCGAGCCGCAAAAAGCGGCGCCCAAGGCCGAGAAGAAGGCCTGAGTCCGCGCGGGTCCTGCGACCCGCCGGCCAAAGTCCCGAGCGGGGACGAGGGACCCTCGAGGTCCCACGACGAAAAGGAGCGAGCCCGAGGCCGCTCCTTTTTGCGTGAGCGACCCGCGATCACGCGCGTGCGCCGGGCTCGTGCTGCCCGGCAGGGCGGCGGGGCGGTGGCGCAGGGCAGGGGATCGGCGAGTCCACGGCGACGATCGAAAGCTTCGGTGAGATTGGGCCACGATCGGCCCTCGAAAAGGCCCTCGCGGCTCGGCTTGCGGTTGATTTGTCCGCCTTTTCCGCCGTAGTCTTCCCGCGCAACCCGCCCGGTTGCGGAGCGAAGATGAGTATCGCCGCGCCCCAGCTCACCCCCGGATCGATTTTCGAAGGCTACACCGTTGGAGCGTTGGTGCGCTCGCGCAGCGGCGCCAACACCTACGCCGCCACGGGCGCGGACGGCAGCGCCGTCCACGTCACCGTGTACTCGCCCGACTGCTTTCCCTCGGCCCTCGTCCGCGAGCGAGCCGTCCGCGAGCTCAAGCAGCTCGCCTCGGTGGCCGCCCCCCAGATCGTCAAGGTCATCGACGCCGGCAAGTTCGGCGACGACACGGCTGTTTTCGAGGTGACCGAGCCCTGCGAGGGCACACCTTTGGCCGAGATGGGCAAGCTGGCCCCGCCCGACGCCGCGACCGCCATCAACGTGGTCGGCACCGCGATCGCCGAGGCCCAAAAGGTCGGCGTCATCCACCGCAACTTGGGCGCGCACGTCGTGTTCAGCACCCCCAAGGGGATGAAGGTCAGCGGCTTTGCCGTCGGTGAGCCCCAAGGCGGTCAGGCCTTTGGCGCGATCGACACGATGGCGCCCGAGCAGATCGAAGGCAACGTCGTCGATCAGCGCACGCTCATCTACAACCTCGCCGCGCTGATGCACCAGCTTTTGACGGGGGCACCGCTGTTCGGCGGAGACGCGGCCGCGAAGCAGCAGGCCCATCTCGCTCAGGATCTGCCGGCCGACGTGAACTCCGTGCTCGCGCGTGGCCTGGCCAAGGATCCTCGCCAGCGCCCGATGATGCTCAAGCAGTTCATCGCCGACGCCGCTGGTATCGGTGGCGCTGCGGCGGCGCCCAGCCCCGGCGGTGCTCCGGCGGGAGGCGGTGGAGCCGCCAAGCCTTCGACGCGTGGCTGGACCATGTTCATGGATGCGGCCGACGGACCGGCTGCGCCTTCGCCCGCGCCTTCGGCCCCCGCGCCTGCACCCTCGGCGCCGGCCCCCGCACCCGCGCCGGCCCCCGCACCCGCGCCTCAGCCCGCTGCCGCGGCCGCTCCGGCCGCTGCTGCCGCCGGGGCCAAGCCCTCGACGCGCGGTTGGACCATGT
>JAUIJR010000407.1 GCA_030431075.1 Polyangia bacterium
GTCGACAGCCTGATCCTGCTCGATGCCCGCGTGGAGTTCTCCAGCCTGGCGCTGAGCGCCCTGGCCCGCGTCGGCTCGGTGTGCATCGCCGACGAGCACAACGAGATCAGCGCCGCCGTCGATGTATTGCTGGCGGCGCCGAGCTTCGACGCCGATGGCGGCCACGCCAGCGACGACGACGGCCCACGTGCCCTCGCGGCCGAAGGCGAGGCCGAGTGTCGACGCGCCGAGCTCGTCGACACGCTGCGCAAGAGCCTCGCCCCGGTGATCGAAAAGCGGGCCGCCACCCGACCACCGAGCTCGGACTTCGACAGCCTCTTCGCGCCGCCTTCGGCTCCGGGCTCGAGCGCCCCGGCTCCCTCGGCGCCCCCTCTGGTCGCGCCGCCGGCCGTCGCTGCGGTCAAGCCCGATCCCTCGGGGCCGCTCTTTGCGGGCACCATTCCTCCGGTGGCCCCCGCGGCTGCCCCCGCGGCTGCCCCCGCCTTTGGGCCACCCGCGGCCGACGCTGGACCGGCCGATCCGCCGGCCGACGCACAACAAGAAGAAGAGTGAGTCGAGCACGCATGGGCCCGCATGCCCGGCCCCTACCTGCCCGACGAAGGTGGCCTGCCCTGGCGCTGCTCGCCTGGCTTCTCGTCGCCCTGCTCGCACCGCCCGTGCGCGCGGCACCGACCCGACTGCGCGCCGATCCCCCGGCCCTGGACTTCGCACCCCAGGCCGGCGAACGACGGCTGCGCCTGCACAACGACGGCGACCTGCCCATCGAGCTCGCCGGCATCGGCGTACGGGGCGAAGACTGGGGAAGCTTCACCATCACGGACGCCGAGAACCCGCGTCGCATCCCGCCGCACGACTTCGTCGAGCTGCACCTCGTGGCCGACGAGCGCAGCTTTGCCTCGCGTGACGAGGCCGGCGACCTGCGCGGCTATGGATCGGGGCGCGCGCACTTGGAGCTGCGCTTCGAGGACGACGACGAAAACTTCGAGCTTCCCTTGTCCTTCGCACCGGCGCAGCGCTCGTGGTGGCCCGACGCGCTGCGCGGCGCCGGCCTCTTTGCGCTGCTCTTCTTCGTCGCACGTCGACGGCCCCGCGCTTGGCGCGATGCCCCCGCCGCGCGCTGGCTCGCGTGGGCCATCGCCGCAGCCTGCGTGCTCGCGCTGCTTCCGCTGAGTGAGGCGCTTTGCCCGGCGGGCCTCACGCGTCGCGTCGGCGAGCTCGAGTTGCTTCAGTGCAGCGCTTCCGGCGGACGTGCCGCCCTGCTGGATCTTCCCGGCTCTGCGGCCTGGCTCGCCCTTGCCGCGTGCGCGTGGCTGGCCCGCGCGACGCACGAGCGCGAGCTCCCCGGCCGTGGTGCGGCCGCAGCCGTCCTCTTACTCGTGCTCGCCGCCTTGTGCCTCGAACGCGGGAGCTTGGAGCTCGACGAGGTTTCGGGCGTACCCCTCGAGGAGATCCCTGCGGCGCTCCAAGTGTTTGGCGGATGGCCGCTGGTGCACAACCCGCTGACGGCCGCAGCTTTGCTGTGGCTGCTGCGTTGCGGCGTCTTTGTCGCTTTCGAGCGCGTACTGTTGAGCGTCGTCACCGCGGTATTGATCTTGGGGGCGTGGCGCATCAGCCCGACGGCCGGCTACGCACCGCACGCCTGGACTTGGTCGATCGGACTCGCCGCGACCTTGGCCAAAGCGGCGCTGCTCTTGCGATGGTCCCGCGGCGCGAGGTCGCCCGACCCCGAGCATCCTGCCCGCGTTGGCCGCGGCCCGATCCTCCTCGCCATCGCCGGCTTGGTCTTGGCCGTCGCGCGCGCGTGACGCACGCCGGCCTCGAGCGAGACCTGGCCCACCACCCACATCTGCCCACCTTCTTTGCGGGATGCGGTTGTTGCAGACTGTATCCAGCGCGATGCAGCGCGCTGCCTCCCAAGAGACCTGACATGTCACGCCGAGCATTTCGAACCCTGAACTACTTGCCAGCCGCGGTCATCCTCGCGTCGCAGCTCACCGCTTGTGCGGATGACACGTCGAACGCCGAAGACGCAACGGCCACCGATACGCTGACCACGACCGCCGACGAGACGGCCTCGGAGAGCGGAAGCGAGAGCGCCAGCAGCGAGGCCGGCTCGGCCGAGTCGGAGACGGCGGGAGACGGCGATGGTGACGGTGATGGTGATGGTGATGGCGACGGAGATGGTGATGGAGACGGCGACGGCGACGGCGACGGCGATGGTGACGGAGATGGTGATGGAGACGGCGACGGCGACGGCGACGGCGACGGCGACGGCGATGGCGATGGCGACGGCTGTGCGACGAACGACCCCTGCATCAACGGCACCTGTGACGACACGGGTGGTTCCGTCACCTGCACCTGCCTCGCCGGCTGGGCCGGTACGGTGTGTGACACCTGTGCGCCCGGCTACCACGACGAGGGCGGACAGTGCGTCATCGACGAGGACTGCGGCGTCACCGACCCTTGTGTCAACGGCACCTGTGACGACACCGGCGGCATCATCACCTGTGGCTGCGATGTCGGCTGGGCCGGCGAGTTCTGTGACAGCTGTGCCACCGGCTACCACGACGAAGGTGGCCTGTGCGTCATCGACGAGGACTGCGACGCCACCGACCCCTGCGTCAACGGCACCTGCGACGACACCGGCGGCATCATCAGCTGTGGCTGTGATGTCGGCTGGACCGGCGACATCTGTGACAGCTGCGCGGCCGGCTACCACGACGAAGGCGGCCTGTGCGTCATCGACGAGAACTGCACGCCCACGACCTGTGCCAACGGCACCTGCGACGACACCGGCGGCACGGTCACCTGCACCTGCGACCCCGGCTGGGCGCCGCCCTTCTGCGACAGCTGCGCCACCGGCTACCACGACGAAGGTGGCAGCTGCGTCATCGACGAGACCTGCTCGGACCCGAGCGACAACACCTGCGTCAACGGCGACTGCTTCATCGTCGGCGGCGTCGTCGACTGCGACTGCGACGCGAACTGGAGCGGTGACGACTGCGACACCTGCCCGGCCAACCGCTACGACTGCAACGGCAACGTGAGCGACGGCTGCGAGGCCTTCGTGCCCTGTGAGTGCGCTGCGGGCACCGAGACGCGCCCTTGCTACGACGGCGTCCCCAGCTCCACGCAAAACAACAGCCCCTGCCAAGCCGGCACGCAGACCTGCGCGGCCGACGGACTGAGCTGGGGCGCCTGCCAAAACCAGGTCCTGCCCACCTCGGAAGTCTGCGGCAACAGCATCGACGACGACTGCGACGGCTCGACGGACGAGAACACCGACGAGGACAACGACGGCTTCGGCACCTGCGACAACGACTGTTGCGATGCCCTGGGCCCCAACTGTGGCTCGCCGGCCATCGTGAACCCGGGCGCCTTCGAGGACCCCACGGACGGCGTCGACAACGACTGCGACGGCAACATCGACGAGGACGACACGGCTTGCGAGGTCGCCTTGAGCGGCACGGGCGGCCAACAAACGCAGGGCAACGCGATCCGCTACCTCAAGGCGATCGAGCTGTGCAACGAGACGACCTCCAACGCGACCGGCGCGAACAAGCGCTGGGGCGTCATCACCAACACCACCGGCAACTTCTTCGCCCCGCGGATCCGCGAAGCCGATGGCACGACCGGACAAAACCTCGGCCAGATGGCCATCCGCCCGAACTTCGGAACTGGTGCGGCCATGCAAACGCGCGAGGGCAACTGGTTCAGCGTGATGTCGACCGGCTACGCCGCGGCCGAAGGCCAGAGCAACCCGAGCTTCAACGCCTGGCAGGTGCCGGCCTCGAACCTCCCGGACAATACCAGCGGTGTCTACAGCGACTGGTCTTCCGCGGTGGGCGGCTCGCCCCCCAACGCCCCGGGTTGTTCCGTGACGAGCGACATCAGCTCGGTCCACAACCCCATCGCGCTCGAGTTCGAGGTCCGCGCCCCGACCAACGCGAACTCCTTCACCGTGGACATGTACCTCCTGTCCTCGGAATACCCGGAGTGGGTCTGCGACGAGTTCAACGACTTCGCGGTCGTCCTCATCGACCAGCCCAATGGTAGCGCCGTGAACAGCTCCACGCCGAATCCCACGGACGAGAACCTGGCGATCTTCACGGACAGCTCGAACAACGACTATCCGGTCGGGGTCAACCTGGCGGCGGCGGGGCTCTTCACGCACTGCAGCGATCAAACCAACCGCGACTGCGCCATCAACTTCTCGGGCGGAAGCTTGACCACCAACCCCGCAACCTGTGTCGATGGCCAGATCGAGGGCTCCGGCTACGAGAACGTGGAGAACACCAACTGGCAGAGCTGCGACGGCTTCGGCTGCACGACCTTGCAGTGCTACGGCGCGAACTTCCCGGACGACTCGCGGCCGACCCGTTCTGGCGACGTCGGTGGCGGCACCGGATGGCTGCGTCTCGCCGGCAACGTCGAGCCGGGAGAGATTTTCCGAGTGCGCGTCGCCATCTGGGATAGCGGGGACCAGCTCTTCGATTCGACCATCCTCCTCGACAATTGGCAGTGGAACGCCGACCCCGCGACCCCCGGAGTCACCCCCGCCTGATCTGCACACGGTCTGAGAACGGAGATTGAAAATGCAAACGAAAAAGTCCTTCTTGATCTTGTGCGCCAGCTTGCTCAGCTACGGAGCCGGCTGTGCCGACGACACCTCCAATGCGGAGGACGCCAGCACCACCTTCACCACCACCGATACGAGCGACACGAGCGACGAATCGGCGTCCAGCGAAGCCGGAAGCGCGGAGTCGGAGACGGCCGGCGATGGCGACGGTGATGGTGATGGTGACGGCGACGGTGATGGTGACGGCGACGGCGACGGTGATGGTGACGGCGACGGTGATGGTGACGGCGACGGTGATGGTGACGGCGACGGTGATGGCGACGGCGACGGCGACGGTGATGGTGATGGCGACGGCGACG
>JAUIJR010000408.1 GCA_030431075.1 Polyangia bacterium
TCTCCGTCTCCGTCCCCATCTCCATCTCCGTCCCCGTCCCCATCGCCGTCTCCGTCCCCATCGCCATCTCCATCTCCGTCGCCATCTCCATCGCCATCGCCGTCGCCATCTCCGTCGCCATCGCCGTCTCCGTCTCCATCGCCATCGCCATCTCCATCTCCATCTCCATCGCCATCGCCATCGCCATCGCCATCTCCATCACCGTCGCCGTCCCCGTCTCCGTCGCCGTCCCCGTCCCCGGTCTCGGAGCTCGTCGTCGAGCCCGTCGACGTCGTGGTCGCTTCGCTCTCTTCGCCGCTGCTTGTCGCGCTCGCCTCGCTACTCTCGGTCTCGGAGGGGGCGTCATCGGTGCACGCGCCCAATAGCAGCAGCAAGGTCAGGAGTTCGTGGCGCCGAGCCATGCGCGATCGTATCAGGGTTGCGGGAGCTCTCGCCCCTCGGAGTTTTGCGCGGAGCCCTCGGCGAGGGCGCGTTCGACCTCGGCCCAGGCGGCACGGATCCCGGGACCCAAGCGAGCTTGCGTCGCATCCATCGCTGCGATCAACTCGGCCGAAAAGCCCCGCCTCGAATCGACGGCCTCGTAGAGGGCATCGAAGGTCGCCTCAGATTCGGGATCCAGATCACTTTGGATCTCTGGGGCACGTTGGGTGCGGGCCTCGGGCGCGATCGAAGCCATGGCTGCGTCGAGGTCGCCTTCGCCGATCAGCTCGAGGGCCTTGCCCACGCAAAAGCGAGGGTCTCTGAGGACGTGCTCGTAGCTGAAGAGGCGCACCGGGTAGCGGCGCAGTCGCAGATCGCTAATCAAGGCGTAGTTCTCGTTCCACCACTCGAGCTCCGCCGGTAGGTGGGGACGAGCGCCGAGCGCGGGGTCTCGTCCCTCGTCTTCGATGGCATACAAGCGCGCGCGCGAGCTGACGAACTCGCGCCAGGGGCGAAGGTTGGCGATCAGGCACTCGATGTACGCAAACTCGCTGCGCACGACCCCCGGCACGAAGATTTTGACCACCTTGCGGTGCAAATCCTCGCGGCGCAGATACACCCCCGTGCTCGGATGAGGATTGGTGCCGAAGTACACCCCCTGGCGCAGGTGGCTCTCGTAAAAGCCGCGCTCGTTTGCGGCCTCGAGTTTGTCCTCCCAGCCGGGCAGGAATTTCGGGCCGAAGACCTCCAAGCCCGCCGCCTCGAGGACCTGCATCCACATCGATGTGCCGGAGCGCTTGGTGCCCGAGACGACGATCACGGCCCAAGGATGCCGTGCGCCGGCGGGGGGATCCTGGGGTGATCGAAATCCCAGATAAACGACGTTCTGGGCCGCCCACCCGGGTTTAACCCTGTTGCGATCTGACCCGCGTGAAGCACGCCGGGTCATTTTGCTACGCGCTTCGCGCACCTGGGGCCCGGGATCTGGCGCTTTTTCGAGCTGGCATGGTGTCTGCACATGTGTGCCCCCGGTCCCCACGGGACTTCGGAGCCGCCATGCAGATCTTTGCCGTTCACCGCATCCACCGCACCAAGGTGCCGCCCGCGAACCACGAGCTCATCGCGGTGCATGAGCCCGTGGTGGGCGAGGGGATGCAGCTGTACCGCTCGGACAACGGGCGGCGGGTGTGTACGACCCGCGTCGAGCGCGTGCTCAGATCCGAGAGCGGCTCCGTCTTCGTCGAGACCCAAAACTCGGTCTATCGGCTCGAGACCCTCTCGCAGATGCCCCTGCAACTGACGGGCAGCTCGCACGACTGGTAGCCTCCGGGCGCCTTGCGGTCTCGCAGTACCTACCTCGGCATCTTCGCGGTCGCAGCCGCCAGCTTGATGCTGGAGATCTTGCTGACGCGGATCATCTCGGTCATCAGCTGGTACCACCTCGCCTTTTTCGTGATCTCGCTGGCCATGCTCGGCATGACCGCGGGGGCGATCTGGGTCTTCGTGCGGCCCGACGACTTCGAAGCCGAGGCCGTGCCCCGACGCTTGGCGCAGTACGCCCTGCGCTTTTCGCTGAGCACCCCGCTGGCTGTAGCCCTCGCCTTGGCCATGCCGCTGGTGCCGGTTCGCAGCTTCATGGACTTTTGCGGGCTGCTCGCCTTTGGCGGGGCGCTCGCCGTCCCCTTCGTCTTCGCGGGGATCGTCTTGACCCTGGCCCTGACCCGCGCCGGCTTGTCGCCGGCCATCGCCTACGGCGTGGACCTCGTGGGGGCGGCCGTCGGCTGCGCCTTGGTCATTCCCCTGCTCGGAGTCTTCGACGCGCCATCGGGGGTGCTGGTCGCCTCGGCCCTGGCCGCCGCCTCCGCCTTCGCCTTCGCCCGCGCGGCCGGTGACGCGGGCCGATCCACCTCGCGCTGGGCTTTGGTGAGCTTGGTCCTGCTGAGCGTGGGCGCCTTCGGCAACCGGAGCGCGGCCGAGCAAAGCGCCACCTTTCGGCCCGCGTGGGTCAAGGGCATGCACGAGGCGACCGAGACCCTGGCCTGGACGCGCTGGAACACCTACTCGCGGGTCACCGTCGACCACACCATCGAGGTCCCGCCGACCCTATGGGCGCCCAACCGGCAGATGCCCGAGGAGCTGCGCGCGCCGCTTGCCCAGCGCACGATCAAGATCGACGGCGCGGCCGCGACGATGATGGCGCAGGACGCCACGCAGCTCGAGCGCCACGCCTACCTCGACTGGGACGTCACCAGCTTCGCCCACCGTCTGCGCCCCGACGGGCCGGCCGCGGTGATCGGCGTCGGCGGTGGCCGCGATCTGCTGGCCGCGCGTCGCGGTGGGCACCCCAAGGTGGTGGGTGTCGAGCTCAACCAGCTGATCGTCGACCTGCACGAACGCGAGATGCGGGACTTCTCGAAGCTCGTCGATCTCGAAGGCGTCGAGCTGGTCAGCGATGAGGCGCGCAGCTGGTTCACGCGTACCGATCGACGCTTTTCGGTGATCGCCATGAGCCTCATCGACACCTGGGCCTCGACCGGCGCCGGCGCCTACAGCTTGTCGGAGAACGGCCTTTACACGGTCGAGGCCTGGGGCATCTTTTTCGATCGTCTCGACGACGCGGGCTTGTTCACCGTCTCGCGCTGGTGGCACCCGCAATCGCCCGGCGAGACCGCGCGCATGATCGGCTTGGCCATGGAGCTCTTGTGGTCGCGCGGGGTCGAAGACCCACGCCGCCACTTGTTCGTCGTGCAGTCGGACGCGGTCGCGACCTTGCTGGTAGCCAAGCGCCCCTTCACGGAGGCCGAGATCGACGAGCTGCAAGGCGAGGCGATCCGGCTGGGCTTCAACATGCTGGCGACGCCGCGCAAGACGCCGAGCTCGGAGCTGCTCGCGGCCTTGTGGCAACAAGGCGACCGCGCGAGCTTTTGGAGCTGGGCCCGCGCGCAGTCCCTCGACTTGACGCCGGCCACCGACGACCGCCCCTTCTTTTTCAACATGCTGCGCCCCGGCGACTGGCTGCGGGACAAAGGCGAGGTCGACGCGATGGACGTGTCCTTTTTGGGCAACCTCCAAGCGACGCAGACCCTGGTCTACGCGACCTTGGTCTCCTTGCTGCTGACCTTGATCACCGTGGTCGCACCTTTGCGCCGTCGCGCCGAGGGCCTGCGCGAGCTGCCGACGCGCATGGTCGTGGCCGCCTGTGCCTACTTCGCGCTGATCGGGCTCGGCTTCATGTTCGTCGAGATCGCGCTGCTCAGTCGCCTCAACGTCTTGTTGGGTCACCCGACCACGAGCTTGGCCGTGCTGCTGGGCGGGATCATCTTCTTCACCGGCGTGGGCAGCTTGCTCTCCGAACGCGCGCCGATCCAAAAGCGGGCCTTTGCCCTCGCCTACCCGATCATCCCCGCGCTGCTCGTGGCCGCGGCCGCCTTCGCCAGTGGGCCGGCTTTGGCCGCCTTGTCGGGTGCCGGCTTGGCCACGCGGGTGCTCGCCGGCTTGAGCTTGGTGGGCATCCCCGCGCTCGGCATGGGCTTGGGCTTTCCGCTCGGTCTTCGCTTGGTGGGCAGGGCCTCGCCGGATCCCGAGCGCCCCAGCCTGGGCCCTTGGCTGTGGGGCATCAACGGCGCCTTTGGGGTGTGCGCCAGCGGCCTCGCCCTCGGCAGCTCGATGGTCTGGGGCGTGCCGACCACCTTGGTGATCGGCATGGTCTGCTACCTCGCCTTGTTGCCCTGCACGCGCTTGCTCGTCGCGGCTGGGCGTCAGTAGTCGCGCGTGATGCTCAAGGTGCCGCGCTCGACGTCGTTGCAGCTCCAGCCGCCGAAGAAGACGGCCGAGCGCTTGCACGTGGCGATGTAGGGACCCTGCGGCGTCAGCCACTCGTACTTGCGGCGCACGATGTCCGAGACCTGCTTGGTCGGGGTGCCGCGGGCGCAGCCGCCGTAGAGATCACACACCGCGGTGCGCGAGAGCTCGAGGGTCTCCGGGGTCAGGCGACTGTTGTTGTAGCCCTGCCAGAAGATCACCGCGCTGACGGCAAAAAGCGCGAATCCGATCGCGTTGCGCACCTCCCGATCGTGGCACGCGCGCCGCGCTCGGTCAAAAAGGGAGCCGGCCGCCGGGACTGTCGAAGGGACTGGCGAAGGCACCGGCGAAAGCTCTGGCGCCGGGGCTGTTAGGCTCGCTGTGCGTGTGGACCCCACCCGAACGGATCCGCCACCCGGTGGCGCCCGAGACCTGGCCCTCGGCCCAGGAGGCCGCGCAAAGCCGCCTCTTTGCGCCGCTTCGGGTCGGTCGTCTCGAGCTCGAGACCCGCACCTGGGTCCCGGCGATGGTGCCCTGGCGCGCGAGCGAGTCGGGCGAGGTCACCGCCGACGTCATCGCCTGGTACCGCCGCTTCGCCCAGGGTCGACCGGGCGCGATCGTCGTCGAGGCGACCGGGGTGCGCGACGTCCCGAGCGGGCCTTTGTTGCGGATCGGCGACGAGCGTTTCGTCCCCGGCTTGCGCG
>JAUIJR010000018.1 GCA_030431075.1 Polyangia bacterium
GCGGCGCCTCGCGCTCGGCGATTCGCTCGGTCGCTACATCGTCGTCGAGGTCCTCGGTGAGGGCGGCATGGGCACCGTCTACGGCGCCTACGATCCCGAGCTCGACCGCAAGGTCGCCCTCAAGGTCCTGCGCCCGCGCAAAAAGGACCTCGAGCTCGCCACCGCCCGCCTGCGCCGCGAAGCCCAGGCCATGGCCAAGCTCGCCGACGCGCACGTCGTGGCCGTGCACGACATGGGCACTCACCTCGACCAGCTGTGGGTGGCGATGGACTTCGTCGACGGCAGCACCCTGCGCAGCTGGATGGACAAGCAGGCCCACGCCTTCGACGCGGCTTGGCCCCTCTTTCGCGCGGCCGGTCTCGGGCTCGCGGCGGCCCACGAGGCCGGGCTCGTGCACCGCGACTTCAAGCCGGCCAACGTGCTGCTGGGCGACGACGGTCGGGTCCAAGTCGCGGACTTTGGCCTCGCGCGCCTCGACGAAGAGCACGCGGCCATCCGCGATCGCACGGGGCCCCAAGTCGCCGTGCCACCGGCCAAACTCTCGGGCCAAGAGGGGGTGTCCTTGTCGACCCGGGTCACGCGGACCGGCGCCTTTTTGGGCACGCCCGCCTACATGGCCCCGGAGCAGTTCTCGGGCGGCGAGGTCGACGGTCGCACGGACCAGTTCGCCTTCGCCATCGCCTTGTGGGAGGCCCTGTGCGGCGAGCGTCCCTTCGCGGGTGAGAACCCGAACACGGTGATGTTCAACGTGATCCAAGGGCAGGTGCGTGAGCCCCCCAAGGGCGTCGACATGCCGCGTCGCGTCCGCGTCGCCTTGATGCGTGCGCTCTCCACCGAGAAGGAGGCGCGCTTTGCCGACATGCCGGCCCTGCTCGCAGCCCTCGAGCCGCCGCGACGTCGTTGGCTGTGGCCGAGCATCGCCTTGGGGGCTGCGGCCATCGCCGCCGCCGTGATCTGGACCCGCCCCGATCCCGCGGCCGCCGGTCCAAGCTGCGACGGCGTCGACCCGGCGATGCAGGCGCTATGGAACGACACGGTCCGCGGCGAACTCGCGACGAAGCTCGCCAAGGTCGACGCAAGCTGGGCGCGCGAGGTGGGGCAAGCGACCTTGTCCGAGATCGACGCTTGGGTCCCGCGCTACCAGGACGCGCGGCGCGAAGCCTGCGAGGCCACGCGGGTTCGCGGCGAGCAATCCGAGCAGCTGATGGATCTGCGCATGCTGTGCTTGGACCGACGACGGCAGCGACTCGACGCCCTGCTCTCGGTGCTGCGCGAGGCCGATGACAAGGTGTTGCGCCGGGCCGGTGGCATGGTCCAAGAGCTCGACGACCTGCAAAGCTGTGCCGACCGCGAGGCCCTGACGGCCCGCGTCCCGCCCCCCAGCGACCCGGCCGCGCGCGCCGAGCTCTCGCGCCTCGAAGGCGTGCTCGAGCGCGTGTGGTCCTTGCGCAGCGCAGGCGACCTCGAGGCGGCCGAGACCCTCGCACGCGCGGAGCTCCCCGCCGTCGATGCCCTCGCCTACCCGCCGGTCCAAGCCGAACTCCGCTACGAGCTCGGCCGCACCCGGGGGGACCGGGAGGCCCCGGGGGAGGCACTCGAGCTGCTGGAGGCCGCCTTTTTGATGGGCATGGCCCACGGCGAGGACGTGTTGGCGGGCAAGGCCGCGGCCGGCGCGATGGACGAAGCCTCCGTCGCCTTGCGTGACGCGCCGCCGGAGACCATCGATGCCGAGGTGGAGCGCTGGTACAAGCTCGCCGACGCGATCTTGGAGCGAGGTGGCAACTCACCGGGCGCCCGGGCGGTGCTCGTCACCAACTACGGCAACTACCAACGCGACCGCGGCGAGCTCGAGCAGGCCCTCGAACTCGCCGACGAAGCCTTGCGGCTGTACAGCGAGACCTACGGCCCTCGCTCGATGTTCACCGGGGATGCGACCTTCAACCGCGCGAGCACCTTGTGGCGGATGGGCCGGCATGGCGAAGCGAGCGAAGGCGTCGGCGAAGCGCTCGCCATCTGGCGCGAGCACGTCGGCGAGGCCCACCCCCGCGTGACCCAGGGGCTCTCGGCCCAAGCGGTGATGCGCATGCAAGCCGGCGACGCCAAGGCGGCCCTCGAAGGCCAGCGGGAGGTCATCGAACGCATCGCCCGCGAAAAAGGCGAGGACAGCCTCGCCTTGGCCAGCGCCCTGTCGAACATGGGCGCCATCGCCTCTTCGGCCAACGAGCTCCCCTCGGCCCTCGAGGCCCTCGAGCGCGCCGCGAAGATCTACGAGGGCCGCGACCTGGCCGAGGACCTCTCCTACGGCTACGTGCAGGGCAACTTGTCGAAGACCCTGCTCGACATGAAGCAGTACGCGCGCGCCCTCGAGGCGGCCGACCGCGCGCTCGCCATCATGCAAAAGGGCCACGGCAAGGCCCACGCCGAGGTCGCCACCGCCCACATCATGCGCGCGGAGATCCTCTTGCGCGAAGGTCGGGTCGAGGCGGCGCGGGACGCTTTTGCCCGCGGCGCCGAGGTCATGCGCGAGGCCAATGGCGAGGCCTTCAATGGCTTGGTGAGCATATGGGCGGGCCAAGCCGAAGCGGAGCGCCGCCTCACGCACCTCGAGGTGGCACAGCGACTCATGACCCGCGCCTTGACGCTCGCCAAAGAGGTGGAGCTCGGCCCGGTCGTCCTCGGGGAGACGCATTGGCTGGCCCATCGACTCGCCCGCGATCGTGGTGACGCGGCCGAAGCCGAAGCCCAGCTCGCCAAAGCCAAGGCCGCTTTCGCCGAAGCCGAGAGCTCGGGCGAGATGCTCCAAGCGCGGCTCGCGGCCGAAGACGCGGACGCGGGCCGCTGACTCAGTCCAGTGTCTCGACCACTTGGCGACGCCGCCGGTCCACCTCGAGGCGCAGCAGCTCGGGGCGCGCGTAGTGTCCCGTCGGATCGAAATTTTGGCGCTCTCGCGCGACGGCGTCGAGATCGAGCTCGCAGGTCAGCAAGCCGCGCTGGTCGACGACGGGCTCGAGCCGCCAGCGCCCATCGGGACCGGCCACGCAAGAGCCACCGTCTTGGTAGAGGCCCGCCGCGCACGCGTCGCGCAAGGCGAAGCGCTCCGGCAGATCCTCGGCCCCCAAAACGCCACCTGCACTCACGCAAAAAAGACGCCCCTCGCGGGCGACGAAGCGGGTGATGTCTTCGGTCAAGGCGCGCGAGCCCGGCCAGATCGCGACATGGACCTGCGACCCGGTCCCGTAGATCGCAGTGCGAGTGAGCGGCATCCAGTTCTCCCAGCAGTTCAAGGCGGTGATGGTGAGGCCATCGAGCTCGTGGCCACGCAGCCCGTGGGCGTCGCCGTGGGCCCACACCAGCCGTTCTTCGTAGGTGGGGACCAGCTTGCGATGCGGCGCCGTGATCCCGCGCTCGGGGTGGATGAAGACCAAGCTCGCCCACACCGAGCCGCGCGCATTTTGCTGCCCGCGCTCGACGAAGCCCATCACCACCGCGACTTGGTGTGTTCGACTGGCCTCGGCGATCGCTCGCAGCTCGGGACCCCCGGGCGCGATGGCAGCCTCGAGGTACTGCGCGTAGGCGGCCTTTTGCTGCGCGTCGTCGAAGCGAGCGCCCCCCGTTTGTGAGAGCCAAAATGGATAGCCGGGCAACCAAGTCTCGCCAAAGGCGAGCAGCCGCGCCCCCGCCCGCCCCGCTTGCTCCACGTAGTCGATCGCCCGCTGGGTCGAGGCCACCGGATCCAAAAAGAGGGGTGCATCTTGGGCCATGGCGACGCGCATGCCGGATCGCTACCACGTTGCCGCCGCGTTGGGGCGAAGGGCTGGCCGCACCGCGGCCCCCGTTGTATCTAAGACCATGGCTCGCCTCCCCCGCCGCCTCGTCGGCCGCTTTGCGCCCGTCGCTTGCCTGCTGGCCAGCTTTGGCTGCGACTCGAGTGATTCGAGCTCGGACACGCCGGCCCCGGTCGCGCCGCCGACTGCGCCCAGCGAAAGCAAGCCGAGCTTCGAAGAGAACAGCTTGGTCCTCGTGCCTACCGGCACACGCTTGCACGCGGAGCCGAGCGCGAGCGCGTGGGGCTTCGACTTGCAGGTCGGAGATCCTCAGGCCGCCCCGGGCAGCGAGCCGCACGCGGTGGTCTTCAAGGTCATCAAAGAGGACCGCGCCTGGGTCGAACTCGAGTCGATCGAGGCCTTGCCCGAAAAAGGCGGCGAAGAGGACTGCGCGCCGCGGGTCGCCGGCTTGGACCTGTATCACCTGCGCTTTTTCGTCCCCGCCGAGTCACTCGATGCCGAGAAGGCCAGCACACAGAGCTTGGCCGAGCGCTTCGCCTGCGCCGAGGGCCTGGTCCCCACGCGCTACCACCTCGGCCTCGTCGAGCAGCTACCGCCCCTCCAAAAGGGCATCCGCCAGCCCGACGAGCACGACAAAGAGTTCGAGCTGGCCAGCGGCGCGCAAGTCTACTGGCCCGACGGGGCCTTGGCCGGTCGCGTCGCCCACACCCATCGTTTCGTCGAGGCGCCCACCGAGCGCGAGGGCCGTCGATGCTTCGACATTCGGATCGGCCACGCCGAAAAGGCCCAGCTCGCCTTGTGCGCCAAGCCCGAGGACGTGGCTGAAAAGGACTACGACAACCCGCGCGCCAGGGCCATGCTCATGGCCAAGGACGCCGGCCTCCTGGGCATGTTGAACGATGACGCCGCGATGTTCGGCAGCCTCAACGATGAGAGCCTCGGTGCCCTCATGGGCACCAGCCCCGGGTTCGAAGGCGCCTTCGACCACGATGATGTCTGGGGTGGACTGACCGCGACCGACGCCGATGCCTTTGGGGCCGGCGGCCTGGGCATCGGCACGCACGGCGTCGGCATCGGCGGCGGGGGCACGGCCGACGGCCTCGGCGGCTTGGGCACGAAGGGCGAGGGACAAGGCAGCATCGGAGCCATCGGCCACAAGGGTGGAACGAGCACGCGGCCCATCGTGGTCAGCTTCGAGGTGCTCAGCACCAGCGGCGCTTGGACCCCAGACTCGGCCAAGGCCATGCTCCGGCGGCGCCAAAACCAAATGCGCTACTGCTACGAGCGCGAGCTCAAAAAGCATCCCGAGATGGCGGACACCACCCTCATGTTCGAGCTCAGCTTCGACGCCGAAGGCAAAGCCAGCGCGGTTTCCGTGACCGGCGCCCCGGTCGAGGTCGTCAACGACTGCATCCAACGCCAAGGCCAACGCATGCAGGGTGTCGAGGGCTCGATCAAGGCGCTCGTACGCTTGGCCCAGAAGTAGCGCTCAGCCGGCCCACGCCGCCTCGGCCACCGCCTCGAAGCCCCGCTTGCCAAAGCGGGGCCGGTAGTCGCGTTCCCAGCAGCGCGCGAGGATCTCGGCGTAGCGAGGAAGAGGTATCAGCCCCCAAGCACGTGCGCCCTCCCAGTCGAAGTCGAGCTCCGCCGCTGGCGTCGGCCTCTCGTCGACGGCGGCTCCCGCTTCGCCGTAGTTCGCACGCACGCGAGCGAAGGCGGCGCGCAAGATCCCCGGCAGCTCGGCCTCGACGCGCGCCCGATCCACGCTGAGCAACCAATCCAAGATCTCCCAGCCAAAGTCCCGATGACGCACCTCGTCGCGGACGATGCGGTCGAGGGCCGCTTTGGCCACGGGCTGCGTGCACCGACTGCGCATCTCGACGAAGAGCGGCACCGCCACGGTCTCCCCCAGACAAAAGATGTCGATGCCGTGCACCAAGAGCTCGTCGAACAAGCTGGCCTCCGATCGGCGGGGGAGCCCGAGGGTCGCTTGGTCGATGGCCGGACGGGCCGAGACCCCGGTCGCCACCACCACCGCGTGCGCCAAGCTGGCGTGCTCGAGCTCGTCGTCGACGATGCGCATCCCGGCCCGGATCAACTCTGGCGGGGCCGCGATCTGGATCAGCCAGCCGACGTAGCTGTGCGTGCGGGCGGCCGAGCCGTACTCGGCTTGCACGCGCCGCAGCCACTCGCCCGCCACGGTCTCGAGAAGCTGCGGCCCCGCCATGCGAGGCCAGGATAGACGACGCGCGAGGGCCTCGGCTAGCCGTCGGACTCCGCCGCCAAAGCTTCGAGTCCGGGCATCGGGGGATCCGGCAAGGCCCGATGGATCTTGTCGTCGAGCTCGGCCGCCTCGATGTACTCGTCCGCCTCTTCGTCGAAGCCCCAGTCTGGCTCCTCGTAGCTCGTCTCGAGGTCCACCACCGTGAAGGCGACGGCGCCGTTGGGCAGTGGCAAGGCCTGATCGACGAAGGAACGCCGCTCGCGCTCCCAGTTGTCCTCGTCCTCGTCGATGGCCTTGTACTTGCCTTTGGCGCGAAGCAAGCGACGCGCCTTGCCCTCGTCGATACGCAGCAGCTCGAGCCCCACCGAGACCAGCGCCCGCCCTTCGGCGTCGACGTGTACGCCGCTGACGGACTTGCCCTGTGGCGCCGTCCAGCCCCACTGCCGCTTCCCCTCGAAGTCGTAGACGTTCACGAAGCTGTTGTCGGCCGCAAAGATCTGGCTGTGTTCGGCCCACAAGGTGCTGATGGCCGCGCCGTCGCCGTCCTCGAACTCCCAACTCTCGCGTGCCCCCGGCTGCGCGCCGTAGACCGCGATCTGGTTGTAGTCTTGGATGACGACCATGGGATCGCTGTGCGGGGCCCAGTTGGTCACCCAACAGTCGTCGTTGGGACACTCGACCACGCGCGTGCGTTGGGGCTCGGCCCCCATCTCGAGGCGATGCACCCACATCTGCCCGGCCGCCTCACCGAGGGGGTCTCGCTCACCGCTGAGACGATCGGGATCCGTGTTCTCGACGACGACGACGAGCGAGTCGCCGTAGGCGATGTTGGCGTTGCGGGCGGCGAGTCCCGCCGGCAGCAGCGGCATGAAGGCCTGAATGCTCCCGTCGCTGACCTGGGCGTCCCAGACCTGCCCGAGCGAGGGGTCCCATTCGGGCATGCTCAAGGTGCGCGCAAAAAATCCGGTGGTCGTGACCCGCAAGTCGGCGATCTCGCGCTCGTCATCGCGGTCGGCCAAGCCGACGAAAGCTGGCTGCGCGTCGACGATCCGCACGCCCTGGGTCGTATCTTCGACGGCCAAGGCGCTGGCGGGGATCGGCGCGAGGTAGACCTGGTTGCGCGTGGAGATGGCGAAAGCGTCGTCGCTCGAGAGCCAGCGAAACTGACGCACGCCGCCTTCGATCCCATCGATCCGGAAGCTGCGCTCGCCCCCGAGGTCGGCCCCCTCGCGCGTGAGCGGGATCAGGTGCATCTCGCGGTCATCCGGGTCGTAGCTGGCGAGCCAGTGCCCGTCGGGCGAGGTCCGATGTAGGTGCGGGATGGGCGAGCTGCCCTGCGAGTACTCCATGTCGACGGAGCTCGACGCGTAGCGGCCCAGGGTGTGCACGCGACCTTTGGCGTCGCGGATCTTCATGCTGATCACGAAGTCCGACCGGACTTCCATCATCATGTCTCAGGTGTGACCGACGCGCGGGTAGCCGACCAAGGTCATGAACAAGGCGGCCGGTAAGACGGCCGCGACCCGGGGAGCCCGCAAAGAGGTCAGCACGGGCCCACAGACGTAGGACCTGGGCAAAAGATTCCAAGCCCGCGCCGGGCGAGCGCACTTTGTCACCAACGGGCCTGCAGCCGGCCCTACAATGCCTCCGTGGCTGTCTCGACCCCCCTGCCCCCCTCGCGCCGACGACAGCATGGCGTGGCCTGGATCTCGGCCTTGGTGGCCCTTTCGGCCCTGCCTTGCGGCTCGGTGGCCGGGCGCGCGGCCAAAGGATGCGGCTCGTCGGGCGCACGCACGGCCGCCCGCTCGGCCGACGACTGGGCGACGAACGCCTCCTCCCTCAACCGGATGCGCGCGGGTGCTTTGGGGGCCGAAGCGACGGACGCCGCCCGCGTGGGCCGTCTCGCGGACGACGGCCTCGCCCACGCCGGTGACGGCAGCTTGGCCTCGAAGATGGCCGACCACGGCTTCGACGCAGTGGACCTGGCCTCGCTGACCCTGAGCGAAGACGAGTCCCTCCAGCGCGGCGCCATCCCGGCCCCACAGATCACGGCCCTCGGCCGCGCCGACACGGGCTTGGTGGTGCCGGCGAACTACTACTCGCTGCTCCCCCACCCCGAGGACCCGGCCCGATCAGAAGTCTTCACCGAGGTGATGCGCCTACGCGGGATCTTGGACGAGAGCGACACACCCATCGACGGCCTCGAGCTCAACTACGAATCGAGCCCGGGTCGCTTTCGGGTGTTCATCGCGGCCGAGTGGCCCAACGAGGTCGCGCCGACCCTCACCGAGGTGGCCTTCCCCACCCTCACCACGACGGTGGCCCAAAAACCCCAGCGCAAGTCCCTCGGCCAGCTCTTCAGCGAATGCGTGGACTCGACGCACAACTGCATCGTGCTGGGCTGCCCCGCCGAAGACCCCGCCGCGCAAGAGCGCTGCGGCCTGGCCGCCTTCGACCTCGTCCTCACCTGCAAAGAGAGCCACGCCCCCGTCGCCGACTGCCTGCGCGCCCGCGGCGACCTGGACAGCGAGGGCCCCAGCGTGACGGTGGCCGTGGCCACCGCGGGCGAGATCCGGGTGCTGCGATCGACACGGGGCGTGGCGGGCGGTTAGCCCTCCCGCACGCGCCGCAGCAGATCCAAAATCTCCTCGCCGAAGCGCTCGACCTTTGCCTCGCCGAGCCCGGGGATCCGCAGCAGCTCGTCGAGGGTCCGCGGCTCGTGTTTGTCGATGGCTTGGATGACCTTGCGGTGAAAGACCATGTAGGGCTTCCACTTCAGCCGTCGCGCAGTGCGGGCGCGGTAGTTTTCGAGTTGGCGGACGACTTCGCTGCGCGTGCGACCTTTGCTTTTGCCTTTGCCTCGCCCGCCTTTGCCCCCGAGGGCGCGGCCGGCCACCCACAGCTTGGGGTACTTGCGGCCGCGGCGTTCGAGCCAGCCTTGGGCGAGTAGCGCGTCGAGGGCCGCGAGGACGACCGGCTCGGGGTGGTCGGCGAACTCGCCGTAGGCTTCGAGTCGCTGTAGGCCGACCCGCGTCACCGACTTGGCCTTGGAGCCTCGCAGCGCGCGGGCCAGATCGGCGCGGCCGACCGGCTTGGGCAGGTCTTGGAGGCCGGCGAGGATCTGCGCGGGCAGGCCCTCCGGAACCTCGACGGCCGGCGCGGTGGGTGTCCCGGGCGACGTTGTCGCACGCAGCTCGACTTCGATCTCCGCGCTCTCGCCGCGGCAGTTGTCGCAGCGTCCGCAAGCGGGCGGGAGTTCGGGGACGCCGAAGTAGGCGCTCATCGACTGTTGGCGGCAGACCGCCGTGCCCACGTACTCGAGCATGCCGGCGAGCGCCGCTTCGCCCCGTTCGCGGACGGCACGCGAGCAGCCGCGCGGCAAGCTCAGACGCCGTTGGGTCACCATGTCGCTCTTGCCAAAGAAGAGCACGCAGCGCGCGGGGGCGCCGTCGCGGCCGGCGCGACCCGCCTCTTGGTAGTAGGCCTCCACGCTGCCCGGCGTTTGAAAGTGCACCAACACGCGCACGTCGGAAAAGTCGATGCCCATCCCAAAGGCGTTCGTCGCCACCAAGATTGGGGTGCGTCCGCTGGCGAAGGCCGCCTCGGCGCGCTCGCGGGCGAGCTGCGTGCGCCCGGCGTGATACCAGCCGGCCTTGTAGCCGAGCTTTTTGAGACCGGCCGCCACGCTCTGGGTCTTTTTGCGGGTCGAGCAGTAGACGATCGCGCGGCCGCCCTCCGCCAACGCACGCTTCAGCTCCGCGTCGAGCTGGGCCAAGCGGGCCGCGTCGGTGGGGAGGGCGTGCACCTCGAAGCTCAGGTTCTCGCGCGTGAAGCCGCCGCGAACGCGAACGGGGTCTTCGAGCTGGAGCTTGTCGCCGAGCTCGTCGAGCACGCGGCGCGTCGCCGTCGCCGTCAACGCGATGAGCGGGCAGTCGGCGCGCCGGCGCAGCTCGTGCAAGCGCATGTACTCGGGGCGAAAGTCGTGGCCCCACTGGCTCACGCAGTGCGCCTCGTCGATGGCGATCAGGGCCACCGCCGTGTTTTGCAGCTGCTTGCGAAAGCGAGCCTGCGCCGCGCGCTCGGGCGAGACGTAAAGGAGCTCGAGCTCCCCCGCCACGAACTGATCCGCCACCTCGTGGGCCTCGGCCGGACTGAGCGTGCTGTTGAGGGCCGCGGCCGCGATGCCGCGCTCACGCAGGGCTCGCACTTGGTCGTGCATCAAGGCGAGCAGTGGCGAGACCACCACCGTGCAGCCCATGCCTTTGCGCGCCAAGACCACGGCGGGCACCTGGTAACAAAGAGACTTTCCGCCGCCGGTCGGCAAGAGCACCACCGCGTCCTTGCCCGCGAGCACGCCCTCGACCGCTTCGCGCTGACCCGGACGAAAGTGCGCGTGACCAAAGACTTCGCGCAACACCGACTCGCTCTCCGCTCGCGGTTTCGCGGCGTCTAAAGGGACTTCAGACGCCGAGGACGAGAGCAAGGAGAGCTGGCCGTCGGCCATGGCGGACGCTAGCACGCGCCGCGGGTGGTATACGCAGGCCGTGTCCATTTTTGACGCGCTCGATCGCCAACGCCCGCTGCTCACACTCGCCTTGACCCTCGCCTTGCCGATGGTGGGGAGCGCGTGTGTCGAGGTCGCGGGGGAAGACGAGGGGGAGACCGGCGAGGCAGGCGAGGCCGGCGAGGCCGGCGAGGCCGGCGCTACGGGCCAGGTGCCCTGCACCGAGAACAACCAGTGCCCCGACGACATGGTCTGCGTCGCGGACGGCGACTGCCTCAGCCCCTTCGGCTTGAACTACCAAGTTCGCGTGAGCGCGGCCTATGTCGACTTCACCAAAGACGGTGGTGCCGCGTGGGATCCGCTGGGCGGAGATCCGGATCCCTTTTGGACCTTGACCGTCGACGGCGTCGAGGTCTTCGAGTCGGAGCCCGTCGACAACGAGACGACGGCCATGTGGGGTGGCGGGGCGCTGGTCGAGATCCAAAGCGACACGGAGATCGGGATCCGCATCGAGGACAACGACGCGAACTTCCACGATCCGATCGAGTCGGTGACTTGGCCGGGCCTCCCGGCCTCGATCCTCCACGAGGGGCGCTACGGCGGCACGGGGACCAACGCCGAGTACCTTGTCGAGTTCATCTTGGTGGACTGAGCTCGCCGCTCACCAGCGCAAGATCATCGTCATGCCGGCCTGGTCGTAGGGCTCGTTGCCCCGGTCCAGATCGAAGCCCGCGCCGAAGCTGCACCAAAACCAGTTCTGCAAGCGCAACACGAAGCGTACGAGTGCGCGATTGTCGAGCCCGGCGATCGGCTGCAAGCGCTCGTCCCCCTCGATCCTCCGCTCGAGGATCGAGTAGCCCAGCTCCATGCCGAAAGGCCGGGTGAACATCCAAGTGGCTCGCGCTTCGGCGAACCACTGGCGATCGAGATCGGCCCGCCGGTAATCGAGACCGGGAACCAGCCCGAGTTTGCTTCGCGTGTAACGCCCCATGACTTGCGCGTCGATGTCGTGGGGAAAGTGGGCGAGCCACCACAGCTTGACCTCGGCGCGACGCTCGGGCGCGTCGATGTCGGCCCGCTCGAAGTCGTCGAAGTCGACGCGATGCTCGGTGGCGATCAGGGTCGTCCCCGCGCCGACGTGCATCCGGTAACGCTTCTTGCGGGCGCCGCCGCGCCACCCTCGCCCGTACTCGAGCAAGCCACCACCCAAGATGCCGGACTGCTCTTTGTAGAAGTCGCCCTCGGGATCGGGGGCGAAGTCCGCATACTCGACGCGCAGTCGATTGGGCACGACGTTCCCCAAGTAGCCCTCGGCCCGCAGCCCATGCCAGCTGCGCGTCTGGGCCTCGAGACTCCAGCCGAAGGCCAGGTTCTCTTGATGCAAGCGCCGCTCGACCTCACCGTTGCGCGCCTTGACCAGGGCATCCGAGGCGTTGACGATCGGGTCGAACACGATGCCCCGCGCCATGACGCGGCCCCAAGCGAAGTCCTGGCCGACGACGGCCTCGAGGTCCAAGTCCGGCTTGGCCGCCCGCAGGTAGCCACGCAGCTCGACGAAGGCGCCCGTGTCCCGGATGTCCGGAAAGCGAAAGTCCAAGCGAAACAGGGAGCTTTGCACCGTCCGCCCCTCGACGCGGTCGTAGCGAAAGCCCATGGCGCCCACGCGCCCCATCGGCACCTGCTCTTTGATCTGCACGCGGTTCAAAAAGAAGAACTCGTCGTCGCTGTGCATCCAAAATCGAGCGCCCCGATTGCGCACCGCCCAGTCTCGCTCCCAACGCATCGGGAAGTCGGCCACGGCCAAGGTCAGCGGGTACTCGCGGCGATCGAGATCGATGCGCGGCTGGTACAGGGGCCCCATCTCGTCGGCTCGCCCATGTCGATCCAAGATGCGACGCCACAAGGTCGCCCACTCCTCTTGCATCGAGTAGCCGTAGACGCGATTCATCGGCGCAAAGCGGCGCGCGTCATCGTCGGCCGCGCTCGCCCCCGCCCAGGGATCCGCCGTCGCCCCGCCCGGCCCCCCACCCCACGCGAAGAGCATCGGGCAAAGGACGGTGGCCAGCATGGGACATCGTACCGGCTGGGCACGAGGGGCAGAAGTTGCGCTAGGTCGAAAGCTCCGCCTCCAAAAACCTGCGTCCGGCATCCATCCGTCGTAGGCTCCCCGCGTGCGAAGGCCCCCGCCCCGCCTGCGCCGCCCCCTCCCGCGAATGTCGATTCGTGGGGTGGTTTCGGCCCTGAGCTTCACGCTCCTCGCTTGTCACCCGCCGAGCTCGGGAGATGCAGGCTCGGGCGAGCTCGAAGCGCCGGCGGCGGACTTGCCTCGACCGGCGCCCCAGCCTGAGCCCGAGCCCGAGCCCGAGCCCGAGCCCGAGCCAACCGAGCCCGAGGCAACCGAGCCCGAGCCGATGCCCGCGCCAACACAGATGCGCAAGCTGACGCGCACGCACACCGTCTACCTCGCGCCCGACACCGAGGCGCCGCGCCGCGGACGGGTGCCCTACGGCAAGGTCGTGCCGGTCTACGCCACGGCGCCCGGACCTCACTGCAAGCGCGAGTGGGCGCGCGTCGATCGAGATGGGTGGTTGTGTCTCGACCATTCCGACGTCAGTGAACGTGAACCCGTACAGCTCCCCGTCCTGCTCGAAGGCAGCGACCTGCCCTTCGTCTACGCGCGCCATCGGCAGCACCGCAGCGCCGAGACTCCTCCGCTGGCCGTCTATCGAAACCTTGCGCGCTACCGCGATGCTGGCGAGCCCGAGAGCACCCTGGCCGCGCACGGAAGCTACGCCTTCAAGCGCCGACGCTGGTACCAAGGCGGCTACGTTTACATCCGCGACAACGGCCGCGTCGTCTCGGGCGAAGGCATGGTGCGCTTTCGGCCCAGTGAGTTCGAAGGCCGTGACCTCGAAGCCCAGCCGATCGCCGAGGGCCGCCAGATCGCCTGGGCGCTCTACGAGGAGCTCCAGCTGCGCGCCGCCCCCGAAGACGACAGCGAGGTGCTTCGAACCCTGGGCCGCCATGCGCCGCTCGAAGTCGTGGCGCCCAAAGGCGACGCAGTGGTCGATCCCGAGCAAAAGCAAGAGGATCGCTGGTTCCAGGTCGTCGGCGAGCAAGCCTGGGTGCGCGACGACCAGATCGGGCGCTTCGTCCCCGAGCCCCCGCCACAGCCGGGGCCAGCCCCGACGGCCGAGCTGCTGATCGACGTCGACCTCGAAGAGCAGAGCCTCGCCGTCTACCGCGAAGGCAAGCCGGTCTTCGCAACTTTGATCTCCTCGGGCAAGTGGAGCGACCGAACGCCGCTGGGCATCTACCGGCTGCAAAGCAAGTGGGCCTACTCGAAGATGGCCAACCGTCCCGAGGATGCCGACGAGCCCTACTACGTCGACGCCGTGCCGTGGGCCATGTACTTCTCGGGGCGCTACGCCCTGCACGCCTCCTATTGGCACAACCGCTTCGGCCAGCGCATGAGCCACGGCTGCATCAACTTGTCGCCTCGCGACGCCAAGCGGGTCTTCGAGCTCAGCACGCCCGTCTTGCCGCCCTCGTGGATCTTGGTGCACGAACACGCCGGAGATCCGGGCTCGGTCATTCGGATCCGACGCGGCGAACGAGCCGTCCCCGATCGACGCGACGCACCGGTGGAGCTGGCCGACGCGCCCGACGAGGGCGCCGAAGACGAGTCCGAGTAGCGCGGGCGGTCGCCCATACTCAGCAACCTTCCTCAGTAGCAGGGTCCCTTGGCGCCTTCGCGGATCTCGAGTCGAGAGACCCGGTCCTCGGCGTCCAAGCCGATCCTTAGATTCGGGCTTCCGCCTGCACAACGCAGGCTGAAGCTGGCGCCCTCGGGCTCGAGGAACTGGAGCTCGCCGAGCTCGCAGGCGCCGACCACCTCGTGCACTTTCGAGAGAAAGTCACGGTAGCGTGCGAGGGGGGCCGTCTCGGCAAAGAGCGCGGTGGCGCTGTCGTCCTCCCAGCGGTTGAGGGCCTGCGTCAGCTTCGCGGCGGCCGAGGCCACGGCGGGGCGCGCGGCTTCGCCACGTACACCGACGAAGTCGAGCGAGGTGATCGGGTGCCCGTCCCACGGGGCCACGCGTAGGTCGACCTGTAACTGGCCCCGCTCGCAGCTGAGTTCGACCTTGCCCGCGTAGGCTTCTTCGGCCTCGACCAAGCTCGCGCCCTCGCAGGCGCCGACGAGCTTCGCCCAGTCCGCGAATCGCTTGGCCGTGCGTCGCTCACCCACGGCATCGGCGTGGTCGGGCGAGAAGGACTCGGCGTAGGCCTCGGTGTCCCACGACGCCAGCAAGCTGGACAAGCTCGCCGCGCGCTCGAGCAAGGCAGGTGCGGCTTGCGGTGTGCGCAAGGAAAGCCCGCCCGTGTTCACCAACAGGCCCAAGATGTACTCGCTGTCGCGCGCGATGACGCTGCTGTGCACCGAAGATGTGTTGCTCAGCAAGATGAGCGCGACGCCCTGGCGCGGCAGCATGTACAGCGACGCGCGGTGGCCAAGGGTCTTGCCGATGTGGGCGACCACCTGCGGCAGCTCGCAGGTCGCATACACCGACCAACCGATCCCGTTGGTCTCGACGCGTCCAATGGCGTGGGCATCACCTTCGCCCTTGCGCGCCGAGAAGCTGCGCAGCCGGCCAAAGGCATGCGTCTCGCGTCGGCCCGCGGCGCTCAGCGGCGCCGCAGACTGCGAAGAGTCGCCTCCGGGTGGCCACGCGCGCAAGTTGAAGATGGCGAAGGCGGCGAGGTCCTCGACGCTGGCATAAAGGCCCCCGGCCGCGTCGGCCGCCCCCGGCTGCCAGTGTGCGCGCAGGTGCGGCGCGCCGTCGAGCTCGTCGTAGGGCAGCGCGAGCTTCGAGGGGTCGACCGTCTCGGCCGTCCACGCGGCGCCGGTCATGCCGATGGGCCGCAGCAGCTCGCGCGTGATGAAGGCGCGGTGGTCCTCGCCGGTCACCGCGCCGATGAGCGGCCCGAGCAGCTGAAAGCCCAGGTTCGAGTAGACCCGCTCGACACCTGGCACCCGGTCGAGGGGCATGCCCTTCACGCTGGCCAAGAAGGCCTCCATGGATTGCGGCGCGGGCGGGTACTCGGGGAAGTTCCCCATGCGCGGCAGGCCCGAAGTGTGCGTCAAGAGGTGGCGCACCGTGATCCGCGGGCTGTCGGCGCTGGGGTAGACGAGCTCGGCGAGCGCGGGGAGCCAGCGCTCGGCCGGCCGATCTAGCTCGAGCTGCTCGCGCTCGTGCAGCATCATGACGGTGGTCGCGGTGATCGACTTGGTGATCGAGCCGATCCCAAAGGCCGTGTCACGCTCGACCGGCAGCTCGCGCGCGAGGTCGCGGTAGCCATAGCCGCCGAACCACACGAGCTCGTCGTCGATCACCAAACCCGCCGCCAAGCCCACCAGCTCGTCACGCTCGACCGTGCTCGCCAAATAGGCCTCGATGGCGGGGACGGCCATCATGAGCTTGGCCTTGCGCTCCGGGTCCGTGAACACGGGGGGCGGCGCGACGACCTCGACGCGTTGGGCCGAGGCCAAAGCGAGCGTGGGCTCCGGCCCGGCGACCGGTGCCACAGAAGCGCGACAGCCCAAGCCAGAGAGACACAGCGCCAGCACCGGCACGACCCGAGCGCGCATGCCCCAAGTTCACGCGACTTCATCGACCGAAGCAAGCGACGATCCCATGCCCCGACGGCGAGACCCTCGTCGGCGGCGGAGGCTGGTGGACGGTCATCATGACCCCCGTCGAACACCGCATGAACCCGAGCGGCACCGCGTGGTCCCCTTGCATCCCGCACGACGGCCAGGACGAGTGGCACGTGACGGCCGTCTGCTTGCAGGATTGAGCGCGGGACGCGTCGGGGCCGTGGCATCCTGAACCCAGTGATGACCCTCGAACGCTTCGACGACCAGGTCCAAACAGCCCGCGCAAAGCTCCTCGACAAAGACGCGCCGGCCGCCGCCCGCATGTTGCGCTTCGCCGCCCAAGCCGAGGGTCTCGATGCCGACGACGCGCGGCTGCGTACCTTGTGCGAGCTGTTCACCCAGATCGGCGCACAGATGGGCATGGAGGAGCTGGAGACGCGCGCCCAGGCGGCCCTCTCCCTCGGGGGCCAGGCCCTGTACGACCTCGGCTACACCTTCATCGAAGTAGGACTCCCCGAGCTTGCCGTCCCCTTCCTGACACGATTGCTGAGCATGGCACCGGGGGATCTGGGCGTCGTCCAGGAGTTGGTCGCCGCCTACGAACACGCCGGTCGGCACGCCCAGGCCCGCGATGTCTTGTTGGCGCATCCGGAGCTCCTCGGCGAATTCTGGCCGCGCTACCTGCTTTGCTTCAACGCGCTGTCGGCCGGCGACCTCGCCACGGCGCGTGAGCACGCGAGGGTCCTGACCCCCAGCGAGGACACCGAGACCATCGCCCACACCCGGATCACGGGGATGCTCGAGCGCGCCTCGCTCTCGGAGGACCGCACGGCCCTCGATCTCCGCGACCTGCGTGGCTGGCACTACGTCCTCAACGGCAGCTTGCTCTTGCACCGCTCCCCCTACGGGTTCAACGAGGGCATGAACGGACGCTACGCCTACACGCAAGACTCTGCCGCATCCATGCGCCGTGAGCTCGGGCGCCTCGTTGAAGTCCTCCGCGCGCGCCGGGAGGTCCCGGCCGTCGTCTGGGCCCCCGAGGAGCGAGGCAGTCAGGTTACGGCGCGCGCGCTGGCCCAACTCCTCGGCGGCCGCGCCGCCCCCCTCGATGCGAACTCGATGCCCGCACCGACGGATCTCGTCGCCATCTACGATCTCGATCGCCTCGACCCCGAGGCCCTCGGGATCGTGGCCCATCACTCATCCACGCGACGCTTCGCCCGCTGTGCGTGCTGGACCTCGCCACCGCCGTTGATCCCCGAGTACCTGGGACTCCTGCACCAAGTCATGGTCGCGCCGTGGGACGCCTCGATGCGCTTCACGCCCGATGATGGTGCGCGGGAGATGCCCGCCTCGACCGAGTCCGCCGACGCGTGGGCCAGCCGGGTCGCGCAAAGCGAAGTGCTCGAAGACGAGGAGGGCGGGCCCGACTTCGAGCCCCTCGCCGACTGCCTGGCCTTGGCCACGCTCCCGCTGCGCACCTCCGACCTTTGGTTCAATGGCCCGGTGACCTCCAGCCGCTTTGGGTGACGGCCGACATCCGTCTGAACACGCCCGTTCAGGTGCGACATCGATCTCTGTTCAGATTTCACCGTTCCAATATCGATCTATTCTCTCTGCATGAAGGGCGGAGAATACCGTGACCGGGTCGCCGCCTATATCGATCGCAACTTCAGCCGACATGGATTGCTCGTCTACACCGAGGTCGAGGTCGGCAAGAGCATCATCGGCAAGCGACGCAAGCTCGATGTGTTCGTCCGCAAGGCCGAAGGCCGCGACGCTCTCGGCATCGAGTGCAAGTTCCAGCAGAGCTCGGGAACGACCGACGAGAAGATCCCCTACGCCCTCGAAGACCTCGCCGCGATGTGGATTCCCGGTTGCCTCGTGTACGCCGGCGCTGGCTGGTCCCAAGGCATCTTGCATACGCTCGAAGGTTCACGCCTCGCCGCCGCCTGCCTCCCGCCGAAGACGCTGACTCGCGGACGCGACACGCTCGAGCTCGACCATGTCCTTGCCGCGTGCTTCGGGCTCTGGGACGAGATCATCCCGAGCAAACGGAGATTCAGTGGAGCAACACAGATGGAGCTTCCCGAAGCTCCCCTGCAAGTGGCCAAGCCAGATGCTCGAACCGGTCCGCGCAAGTCGAACTCGGGTTGAAGTTGGCGCTCTCGGTCGACTTTGGGAATCCCCGTCGACCAAAAGCTGAAGTGCTCCGCCGATTCACACGCAACGGAATCCTCCTTGCCTGCTGCAGTCACGCCGAAGCGAAGGCTGGCTCAAACCGGCGTTCGCTTCGGCACCTGCGACCCGATTCTTCCTCCCTCAAGGCGTGACGCAAGAGCTGCTTCCTGAGAGTGGGTGGCACGCCGTAGACTCGTGGAAGTGAGACCTCCTGGTTTCAATCTCGGGCACGCGGGAGAGGCGGCATGCCACGAACTGGCTACATCGGCCGGCATAGCCTGTACCAGGACCGACGCTGACATCCACGGTTGGGACTATCTCTGGGAGATCGAGAGCGACCGGCTACCTCGACCGGCCGGCCTTGAAGAACTTCGAGAACTAAAGGGCCGGCTGAGTTGTCTGGTCCAGGTGAAGGCGTCGGACGCGTTGCTGAAAACCCGACCACGGCGCGGGACCGTTGCAGAAGTTCGCGGAGTCAAGCTCTCCGCGGCAGCACCACTCATTCAGACCCCCTTACCTGCCTTCTTCCTCTTGCTCCACTTCGACCACCAGCCGAGGCCTCAGCGCGGTTTTCTAGTTCACGTCTGGGGGGATCTCCTCGAACGCATCGGCGCAGCAATTTTTCAGCGCCAGCACGCTGACACCGGGTCAACCCGTAGCGCCCGCACCTTGACCGTTCATGCGAGCGCCGACGACGAGATTGACCTCAATAGTCCACTTTCACTCCTGGACGCGATCCAGCGAGTTGCGACTCACGGACGTGAGTACTCATCCACGAAGGCAGAGGTGCTCCGAAGCATGGGCAACCCTGGCTTCATCCTGGAGGTCGACGTCCCTCGTTCTGGAGACGCGATTGCCCAGCAGCGGGCAATGGCGGAACACGTCGTGGGCCTAACACCCAGCCTTCCAGCCACGGGCTTCCGACACTTCCGTCGGCGCTTTGACCTCACGTTCCCGGAGTCCCTGGAGGGAGACATGGGGGGGCGGGAACCCTCACGTTTGGACAGGTCCCCCAGGGAACCTGTGACCTGTTGTTCCGAAACAAGCGAACGGGACGCACCGTCGGACGCTCCTGTGACGTCTTCATTGCATCGGCCATGATTCCGGGCCTCTCTCCCGAGGCACAGATCATTAGATTCCGTGCGCCCACCGTGGACCTTGTCGTCGGGCCGGGCGTCGGAACAGCTGAGCTGAAGCTAGTTTCGGCTTTCCGAGGCAAGGATGAAGTGCCGATCTCGGTTGCGAGCGCGTGGTCAGAGCTCCAGCTCCACCTCGCTGAAGCAGGGACGCAGTTCCAGGTTCTTTCTCGAAGAGCGGGGCTCGAGGAAATGGTCGCCGAGTTCGCGGGCATGACTATCGACAACGAGTTTCGAGCGGCACTTGAGGCCGTGCAGGTCGCCGGCCAGATCCTCACCCACTTTGGCGTGGATTTGGCTGGGCACACCCTCAGCTGGGATCTGGCCGGCCGACAAGCGAGATGGCTCCGCGCGATCTGGAGCTGGATCTCGGGAAACTATCATCACGTCCCTCCGCCCGAGTTTCACAATCCATCGGTCGATGTCGGTGAGCGACGGGCCCATGTCGTCGGCCGGTGCCTGCGGCTTGCGGGTCACTGGGTCTGGGTCGCCGCCCAGCTTGTCGGAGTCGTAGCACCCGGAAACGGGAACTCATTCCGATTGGACCCATATGAGGTAGAGCTTGTCGGGTCAGGGCTGGAAGAGGATCATCAAACCGCACGAGAGTCGCTCGACGCCGCTGCTGCCACTGCGCGTCAGAACCTCGCCAGCCGCGGCATAGGTCCGCTGCTCCAAGAGTCATGGTTTGACGAAGAAGAGTAGTTGTCTGGAGCCGGCCAGACGCAGAGGAGCTTTGGCGGTGCTCGGATCATCCGACCATCGCTCTTGAGATTTTCACCTCGCCGCCCTCCAGGCCGGACGACTCGCCTTCTGCCGGCAACCCGATGGCGGGCCGGTCGTGGTCCTTCTCCCCCCGCGACACCTTGCGCGCGCGCAAGCTCTGGTACTCCGGGCTCGCGGTTCCCACGGTTGCGGCGAGGCTCTTGCGAAAGGCGACCAATAGCACGTTGAACTTCCGTTCGGCTGCGCGATTGGACTCGACCAGAAGCTGGAACTTTGCGCGAGCGGCCTCGGCCCGGGTCCACGCTTCACGGGCGAAGGCCAGTTTCTCTTCGATGTCTTCGACGGCCAATCGCAAGAAGGGCACGGTAGCCTCGTTGAACTGGTCGAGACCCGCCAAGATCACCAGCAAAGCGTTGGCCCCGTTGATGACGTCGTCGGGGACCCCGGGGTTGTCGGCGTACTCGCGGGCCGAGAATCCCTCGACGAGTTCCATCGCTGAGACCTGGCCAGCCCATGCCCGCACGGCGTGCGTCAATGTCTGAACGACGGCCTTGGCTTCAGACAGCGCCTGGCGGCGGGTCTTCTCGGCCACCCGGACTTGGTCGTAGCTCTCGATGAATGCCTCGGCCGCAGGGACCAGGGTGTGCAGATAGCTCTCCAAGGTCCGGTCGAGGCTGTGGGTTCGGGCAACTACGCGCAGGGCACGCGCTGCCAATCGGCGGTTCTTCCACTGGGGTTCGGTGCTCATGGTTTTGTGCTCTGGCCCCCGTTCGACCGCCGTGGCCGTAGCTTGCACACTTTCTCGGCCCAGAGTTTTGCAAGCCGACTCTCCTCCCCCCGGCCTCCGGCCCCCTACCCACGGGCCTCAGGCGTCTACCCATGTGGACGGGCCAACCACCCGGACGCGAGCGCCATCTACCCACGAGAGCAAGCCATCTACCCACGCACGCAAGCCATCTACCGCGCGCGGCGTGCGCCTACGACACCGCCGCTGGACCCCACACCGCCAGACGTGGCTCGAGGCCCAGCGCCTCGAATGAGCCTCGGCGGACAGCATCGAGCGTTCAGCGCTCGTACTCGGGGGCCCACAACCCGCGACGCACCGCGATGAGCTGCGTGCATGGGCCTGGCAGTTCGCGCTGCCCTTTGAAGGCGCAGGTTGCCAAGACCCCAGCTCCCTCGACCTCTGCCACGCCAGCGACGAGATTGTGGGTGGTCCAAGCGACTTTCACCGACAAGTGCCAGCAGATCGTCGAAGTTCCGCCGACGTCGCAAGCGACTTCGGATCGCTCCGCCGGTCCGGTCACGGCTTCGTACGCCTCGGCGGTGCGCCGCAGGGCGTCGGGAAAGGCATCCCGGGCCTCCACATCCGACCAACGAAGCTCTGCCCCGGGGCACAGCAACCGCCCTCCGAACGGGTCCGGCTCAATCTTGCACCCCTCCGTGGCCTCGATCGAAACCGATCCCACGCGTGGTGGTCGGTTGTCGTAGCGGGAGGGTCCTTCCTCGAGCTTCGGTAGTCCGTACTGAAAGACGAAGGCTACGAGCTGCTCGCATTTTTGTGCTTCGCGGTCGTCGACGGTTGGATAGATGCAGCTGACGACGCCCACCTGCGCGCCTTCGAGTCCAGCAAAAATCGAGTAGGTGATTCCTTCGCGCTCACCGTTCGCGAAGGTCACGTCCATCCGACGTCCTGGCACTTCCACTCCTTCTACGCGAACTCTCGTCCTGGACTCTTCCGTCCTCGACCCCTTGGGCAAGGTCTGGCCGAATCCCGAGATACCGGCCGCCATGTTCGCCTCGGCCGAGGCCGCGGCACCGGCCATCGTCATCAACGCCAGCGGGCCACACTCGTACATGACCGCCCGCCCATCGGGGGCCACCGTTTCAGCAACGCACCCCGCGAAAAGCTCCGACTCCAACCCGGCGGGTGGCGTGCGGGCTTCGGCCTCAAGAGGCGAAGCCCCGTGCTCGGTACACCCCACGGCCACCACCAATGCGACCGAGACTCTCCAGCGCCCGTACACGCGCACATCTTACCGTCAGCAAGCGCCGCGCCATACGGCGCTACGAACGCACGGCCCATCCCGTCCCCCCGGACTACGAGGCACCCCGGGCGAGGCCCAGCCCCTCGAAGAGCGCCCAGCTCGCGCCGACGATGCCGACGAAGATGGCGGCGAGTAGCGGCTGGCTGATGGCCATCGCTATCCAGCAAAGGGTGGCGAGCAGGAGGGCGACCATCGGCACGACCGGGTAGGCGCGGACGCGGTAGGGGCGTTCGAGTTCGGGCTCGTGTTTGCGAAGTCGGAGCAGGGCGAGCATCGACAAGATGTAGAGGGTCAGCGCGCCGAAGGCGGCGAGGGTGATGATCTCGCCGGTCTTGCCGGTGGCCAGGGCGAGCAGGCCGATGGCCCCGCACAACAGTAGGCCGCCGACGGGGGTGTGGAACTTGGGCGAGGTGCGACCGATGGCGGCGGGGAGGTAGCCGACGCGGCCGAACTCGAGCAGGGCGCGGCCGGCCACCAAGATGATGCCGTGAAAAGACGCGACCAGGCCGAACAGGCCCACGGTCACGAGCAGGTGATAGAGCAGATGACCTTCGCCGACGACTTGGCCGAGCGCCATCGGGAGCGGCGCGTCCGAGGCTTTGCCGGCGGCGTCGTAGACCACTTCGCGCCAGCCGCCGACCCCAACCGAGGCAAAGAAAGTCAGCAGGGCCAAGCCGAGCAAGGTGACCATCGCGGCGATGAAGCTGCGGGGGATGTCGCGCTTGGGATCGCGGGCCTCCTCGGCGATGTTGGCCACGCCTTCGATCGCCAAATAAAACCAGATCGCAAAGGGCAAGGCGGGCAGCACCCCCGCCCAGCCATTGGGCAGGGGATCGCGGCTAAAGGCCTCCCACGAAAACTCGGGCAGGGTGACGCCCGCGAACAACAAGAGCTCGAAGACGGCGAGAACCGTGACGCAAAGCTCGAAGATCGCCGACAAGGTGACGCCGCGGATGTTGATGGCGATGAAGAGCACGAAGGCGCCGACCGCGAAGACCTCGCTGCGCACGCCCGGCGCGTAGTTTTGAAAGTAGGCCCCGATCGCAAAGGCGATGGCCGGAGGCGCGAAGCAAAACTCGACGAGCTGGGCGACGCCGGCCAAAAAGCCCAGGCGGGGGCCGAAGGCGCGGTCGACGTAGACGAAGGCGCCGCCGGCTTTGGGCATGGCGCAGGCGAGCTCGGCGTAGCTCAGCACGAAGGCCAGGTACATCAGCGACACCAAGGCGGTGGCCACCAACATGCCGTAGGGGCCGCCCTCGGCCAGGCCCAGGTTCCAGCCGAAGTACTCGCCCGAGATCACGTAGCCCACGCCGAGGCCCCAGATCATCAGGGGGCCGAGGCTCTTTTGGAGCTTCGAGCTTTCGGGCTCGCTCATCTCGCGCGAGCATAGCGAAGGCGCGCGCTGCGTGTGCGACCGCGCCTTCGCTCGGGGGTCGCGGCGCTCAGTCGAAGGTCATCACCGGACGCACCTCGACCGTACCGGTCGTGGCCGCCGGGATCTTGGCCGCCCAGGCTTCGGCCTGCGCGCGGGTCTCGACGTCGACGATGTAGTAGCCGCCGAGCTGTTCTTTGGTCTCGGCGAAGGGGCCGTCGGTCGTGAGGGCCTTGCCTTCGCGCACGCGCACGCTGCTCGCGGTGGGCGTCAGCTCCAGCGCGTCGCCGGCAACCAGCTGGCCGGCGGCCTGAAGCTCCTCGGTGAAGACGCCGTAGGCCTCGATGACGGCCTGTTGTTGTTCGGGGGTGGCGTCGGCCCACTGGGACTCGGCTTCGTAGATCAAGAGCATGTACTGCATTGGGGACTCCTTGTTTCGTTGGGTTTGGGATTGGGTTTGGGATTGGGTTTGGGACTGGATTGGGACTGGATTGGGGCTCGGGTCGGGACTCGAGCTGGGAGATGTCGAAGGCGGTCGGATTGTCACCGATCCCGGGCCCTCGCTTCAGCTTCACCCCCTCGACGGGTCAGGGGGGTGCCGATCGACAGGGTCGCCACATCTTTTTGTTGCGGGGCTCACGCGCCCGTCTGGCGGCCCCGGCCGACCGGCGCCCGCCGGCTGCGGTAGCAGTGCCACCCGCCCGCGGGACTGCTACCGTCGGGCCATGCTCGACCGCGCCCTGCGTCCTTTCACCTTGTGCTCCGCGTTGCTGGCCACCGTGCTCGCCGGTGCCTGCGATGGCGGCGAAGACCAGGCCAAGCTCGACGAGGCCAAACAAAAGGCCGGCGAGGCCATGCTCAAGGCGGGCGAGGCCGCCCAGGTGGCCGGCGAGGTCGCGGCCGACAAAGCGAAGGCCGGCGCCGAAAAGGCGGCCGAGTTCGCGGGTGAAGCCGCCGAAAAAGCGGGGGACGCGGCCGAGCTGGCCGAAGCCCGCGCGCGCGAGTTCGGGGCCGACGCGGCCGAGAAGGCCGGCGTCGCGGCCGAGAAGGCAGCCGACGCCGCCGAGCGGGCGGCCAGTGCCGCCGAACAAGCGGGGGCTGTCGCCCTCGACAAGGCCAAAGGTGCCGTAGATCCGGCCGCGACGGCCGGCTCGGCCAAGACCGGCAAGTGCTCCGAGGGGAACTGCAAACAAAGCTGCGCCGAAGGCCAGACCTGCGACTTGTCCTGCAGCGGGGCCGACTGCGAGCAGAGCTGCGGGCCCAAGGCGGTGTGTACCTTCAGCTGCAGCGGTGGCAACTGCAAACAGAGCGCCGCCGCCGGATCGCAGGCGAGCTTCAGCTGCAGCGGTGGCGACTGCAAGCAAGACTGCAAGCAGGCCGCGAAATGCAGCACGACCTGCACGGGCGAAGGCTGCAGCTAGCGTCACCCGCTTGCGCGGCTGCGCGCGCCTGCGTCGGCCCGAATCGCCGTTCGGACCTGACGCACACGCCGGGACTTTTTTTTGCGCCCGCGCATGGGTGACCATCGCGGCGCCGCCCGACGATGCCGCGCGCCGCCGATACCCTGACCGATCTGCTTTGCGCCGCGGCGCAAGCTGAAGACGCCGAGCTCTACCGCTTTTGCCCGAGCCCCGAAGCCGAGCCCGAGCGCTGGAGCTGGCGTGGACTCGATCGGGCCGCACGCGCATGGGCCACCTTGATCGCCGAGCGCTGTCCTGTCGACGCCCCGGTCTTGGTCCTGTCGAGTTTTGGCCGCGCCTTTCCGCTGGGCTTTTTTGCCTGCCTCGCGGCGCGACGGGTCGCCGTGCCGGCCTTGTGTCCGGACGAGGCCAAGTCGAGCTTCGCCATCGAGCGCTTGCGACACATCATCGCCGACGCGCGCCCCGCCTTGGTGCTCGGCGCCGCGCCGCTCGATGAAGACGCGCTCGCCCGCGTCCCCGAGCTGCGCGCCCTCCCCTACCTCGCCCTCGACGGGGCGCTCGACGGGGCCGACGAGCTCGACGCGCGCGCCACGAGTTGGCGACGCCCCGAGGGGCTGCGCGAGGCGCCGGCCTTCGTGCAATACACCTCGGGCTCGACCCGGGCGCCCCGCGGCGTCGTGATCACGCACGCCAACTTGTTCGAACACCAAGCCCGTGCCCACGAGGTCTTTGGCAGCCCACCGGGCTCGACCACCGTCAGCTGGCTCCCCTTTCACCACGACATGGGCCTGATCGGCGCGATGCTCTACCCGCTGTACTCCCGCGGCCGCGGGGTCTTCATGCCGCCGGCCTCCTTCTTGCGCCGCCCGGGCTGGTGGTTGCAGATGGTCTCCGAGATGCGCGCGCGCACCAGCTGTGCGCCGAACTTCGCCTACCAAAGCTGCGCGGCCAAAGCCCGCGACGAAGAGATCGCCAAGCTCGACCTGAGCGCCTGGAAGATCACCGTATGCGGGGCCGAGCCCGTGCGCGCGTCGACCATGAGGGCCTTTTGCGATCGCTTCGCGCCGGCCGGCTTTCGACCCGAGACCTTCTTGCCCTGCTTTGGGCTGGCCGAAGCGACCTTGGTGGGGACGGCGAGCGCAGTGGCCCAGCGCCCCCGCGTCGCCCGTTTCGACACGGCCGAGCTCCGCCGCGGACGCGTCCGCATCCTCGACGCCGAAGACCCCTGCCCCGCCGAGTCTCACGTCGGATGCGGCCGGCCGACGCGCGGCCACGAGCTGCGCATCGTGCATCCCCGCACCCTCGAGGCCCGGGCGCCCGGCGAGCTCGGCGAGATCTGGTTGCGCGGCCCGAGCATGGCCCAAACTTACTGGGGCGACGAGACGCTCAGCCGCGAGCAACTGCGCGCCCAGCTCGATGAAGAGACCACAGGCGCCGACGCGGGCTGGATGCGCAGCGGAGACGTGGGCGCCTTGGTGGACGGCGAGCTCTTCGTCTTTGGCCGCCTCGACGACTTCATCGAGATCGAGAGCGCCGAGGGCTCGCAGTGGTGGCCGCCCGATCGCTTCGAAGCGGCGGTCGAGTCGGCGCGCCTCGCCAAAGAGCTGCGCGGGTGCACGGGCGGGCCGGTGGCCTTCGTGCCCGCGCGGGGTGAGCACGCCGGCGAGCTGACCGTGGCCGTCGAGACCCGGCGCATCGACGACCCCGCCGCCGCCGACACCCTGGCCGCCGCGGTCGCCGAAGCCATCGAGCTGCGCACCGGCGTCCGCCCCCAGCGCGTCTTGTTGATCGCGCCTCGCACGATCGCCAAGACCAGCTCCGGCAAGCTCCGTCGTTTTCGCTACCGCGAGACCGACGCGCGCGGCGAGCTGCCCCTACGTCACGCCTGGCGCGACCCGACGCGCAGCTCTTCTGCCGCCTGAGTCCTCGTCGTATCCTGCGCCATGTCATTGGCCGCCCCCCTGCGTCGTGCGCTCCTCGCTTCGCTGACGACCCTCGCCTTCGCCTGCAACGCCAGCGGCGACGGTGATGGTGACGGCGACGCGACCAGCCTCACCGGCACCGCCTCGTCCTCGAGTTCGTCGTCCAGCGCGGACGAGACCGGCGAGGCGGGCAGCAGCGCCGAGGACTCCTCGACCAGCTCGACCAGCTCGACCAGCGGCGACGGCGATGGCGACGGCGACGGCGATGGCGACACGGTCCCGGTCTGCCAAAACGCTTGCACGACCGCCGCCGACTGCGACTTGGGTGCGCCGGCCTACGACGCCGACAACTACGCGTGTGAGGACGGCGCCTGCGTCTACCTGGGCTGCAACAACGACGGCGAATGCTCGCCGCTGATGCAGGTCTGCCGCAACGTCAACGGCTTCGACTCGTGCACCTACGCGTGCTCGGTACCGGCCGACTGCGATCGCGGCGGCGGACTCGCTTACGACGCCGACAACTACGCCTGCGAAGGCGGCGGCTGCGTCTACACCGGCTGCAACAATGACCAAGAGTGCGAGAGCGTCGGCGCGGGCTACCGCTGCTGGCAGCCCGGCGCCGGCACCGACAGCTACTGCTACCCCGGGTGCAGCAGCGCGGCCGACTGCGGGACCACCTCGCCCGCCTACGACGCCGACAACTACGCCTGCGAGGGGGGCGTATGCATCTACACCGGCTGCAACTCCGACGCCGAATGTGCCCAGTCCTCGGCCGGCCTGGTCTGTCGCTAGCGTATAGAGCTCGGCGGGCCTGGTCTGTCGCTAGCGTATGATGCGCGGGTGCTCGCCCGCTCTTCCCTCGCCGCTGCGCTGATTCT